>DAOOWN010000093.1:0-11163 GCA_035371305.1 Bacteroidales bacterium | reverse complement strand
CCATGCCAAAGCTCCCTTTAACAATATACTTCGCATCGATAACATAACAGCCGCTGATAGTGTGTCCCCAAAATATATTCTGAAGAAATTGTTTTCTTACCTCAATATTGAAACAGATCCGGTAATAGCATCTTCACCATTAAACAAATTGACGATAAACAGGTAAGAACCCATCGGCAGCTCTTTTCCATTATAAGTTCCATCCCACTGATTATCGGAATTGTAATAATCTAACCCGCTCCCGTCAAACGAGAACAGTTTATTGCCCCAGCGATTAAATATTTCTACCGAAACATGGCTATATGCTTCAATACCTTTGATTTCAAAACGATCATTTTTATTATCGCCGTTCGGAGTAATAAGTGTAGGAATTTTAAATTCTGCATTAATATCGCTTTCAGCAGTTGCTGTGCATCCTGCATTATCGGTAATGGTAACAATATAATGACCCGATTGCGATATATATATTGTGCTATCAGTAGCCTGATTTGACCACAAATATGAATATGGAGCAATTCCACCATCAATTTCAGTACTTGCCAAATGAGTCATCGGATCATACATAATACTTACAGAGGCTATCGAACTCGAAACAATGTTAAATGTATCCATTATTTGACATAGATTTGCATCGGTAACAGTAACAATATAGGTACCTCCCGACAAATTGCTCTGTGTTGGTGCATTTACAGCCGAATTATTCCATTGATAAGAATAGGCCGGTGTACCGCCGCTTATGGAAAGTTGAATATAACCATCGTGACTATAATCGCATAAGTATGGACTATACGTTGAATTAATTACCATTAACGAGGGCTCTTGTATTACATACGATTGAGTTAACGAACAATTATTATCATCGGTTATGGTAACTTGGTATGAACCGGGAGCTAAATTATATATATTTTGCGATTGACTTTGGTTACTCCAATTGAACAAATAAGGAGTAGTACCGCCTGAAACCATCAAAACGACGCTTCCATTTTGTTGACCATTGCACGAAATATGAGTAATATTGTAATTTGCCATAAGTGCCGAAGGCTCGCTAACAGTTACACTTTGCACAACGGAACAAGTATTGGCATCAGTTATGGTAACACTGTAATTTCCACCGGGAATATTTTGCAATGGATTTGAGCTGCTACCATTGTTCCACATAAGACTATAAGGACTAACTCCGCCTTGAATATTTGCATTTACTGAACCATTATTGTATCCATTGCATGTTACCGAATTAGAGCTTAACGTTACTATTAATGGTAAAGGTTCAGTGATGGTCTCACTTGCTACAGCCGTACAACCATGATCGTCGGTTATGGTAACTTCATAACTTCCTGCTCCGGAAGTCATCAGGTTTGAATTTGTATTACCATTATTCCATATATACGTATAAGGTTGAGTTCCTCCACCAACCGATGTTAATATACTGCCATCATTATACCCATAGCAAGTTACAGGGAACGATTGAATTTGAATATTAACAGGCTGTGGTTGAGTAACAACGGCACTAAAACCTGAGCCACAACCATTTGCATCTACTAAATTCAAAACATAAGTACCTGAACTTAAGCTATCAATAGTAGCTGTATTGCCACCATTGCTCCATTGAAAAGTATAAGGTTGCGTACCTCCAACAACCGAAGTTTGTATAATACCATCGTTCTCGCCAAAACAAGTTATATCTACAACAACTGCACTAATTTGAATACTATCCGGCTGACTAATGGTTATCTGCTGAGTAGCTGTACAATTGTGAGCATCGGTAACCGTAACTTCGTATATACCGGCATGCAGAAGTGTTTGATTGGGTTGAGAGGAGCCATGTGCCCAATAATAAGAATAATTTGGAGTTCCGCCGGTTACTTGCATTGAAATACTTCCGTTGTTTAAACCGTAACATGTAATATTATTTGACAAATAAGCAGGATTTAGAACATCGGGCTGTGTGATGGTTATAAATTCTACCGTTTGACAGCTATTTTGATCGGTTACAGTAATAAAATAAGTGCCGGCCGATAAGGTATCAATTACAGAAACTACATTATTCGTATTGCTTCCACTTACCCCATTTGACCATATATAATTTAACGTACCTGATCCGGTAGCGGTAAAAGCAGCTTTACCATTATGTAAACCATAGCAACTAACATTATTAAAAACATTTACAATAACTGAAGGAGCTCCTATATTGCTAATCGTTGTAGATTGAACCTGTGAACAACCAAATTGGTCTGTTACCGTTACTGAGTAACTGCCAGCAGCAAGATTTGAAATTGTTGTAGTGGTCATATTATTACTCCAAATGACCGAATAGGGATTCACTCCACCGGAAATAGTAACGGTTGCACTTCCGTTATTATTTCCACACGCAGCATCGGTTTTTGTAATGGAAGCATTAAGAATAGTGGGAAAAGTTATGGTCTGTGTAGTTTGCGTAGAAGTACATCCATTAGCACTTACCTGCAGACTTACATTGTATGAATTTCCTGCTGTTCCTGAAATGGTATGAGGTCCTTCACCTGTTCCGGGCGTGGCAGTTGCACCGCCAAAATTCCAAGTATAAGTAGCCCCGCTGATGGGAGTTCCGGAATAAGAAATAGTTCCGTTGTTTCCGCTACACACAGGATTTGAGACCTGAAATGATGATGACGGAATATCATTAACATTAACCGTAGCCGGATAGCGATGTCCGGTACATTGAGGATTGAAAAAGGCAACGTAATAAGTTGTAGTGTCTGTCAATGCCGGAGTAGTATATGAACTACCTGTATTAAACGAACTTCCACCCGTTGATGCTGCATACCAATAAAAATTACCATAACCGGTGGGAGAAGTAATGTTAATTGTAGCAGTATTTCCATCACAAATAGTGGGATTAGTTGCCTGAGGTGTCGGTTCTCCCAATATATAAGCATATGGAGAGAATACAGCAGGCAACGTAGCACTGATGGTTCCGTTATTGGCTCCACTGGCCGGAGTTGTCGTTGTTAAAACATAATTCCACGATGGATTGGGTGGTAGTGTGCCTCGCAATGCAGAAATCATACATTCTTGCATTCCCGAAGCAAAATCTTGGCTTAAATTATAGTTAAACTGAACTGTACCAACCGGATTTCCGGCATCGGGCTGAATTTTAATCCAAAAAGAAGCATAATAGGTTCCAACATTGGAAATACTGTCTTCATTTATTAATATCCATGTTGTACCGCTTGTATTGGTCAAATTCAAAGTTATGGGTCTGTATTTCTTTAATATACTATTTGAAACACCTACCGGGAAAATATATGTTGCATTAGTTACAGCTCTTTTTAATGTTCCGGCAACATAACTTGTAGATGAATACGCTGTAAGCGAAGTTGATATATCATTATTAGATAAATATAACTCATAAGCATTTAAACCATTGCGTGTATATAAAATACCATTTGTTAAATTCAACTCGTATGTTACGGTTGTATTTGAACCCAATTTTACTCCTGCTCCGCTGTTATTAATGGTTAATTTGTACAATGAATTATTACCGGGACTCAGAAGTTGTAACGTTGTTGTATTGCTCCCATTCATTATCACTCTTCCGGGACCGGCAGTGAAAGTTCCGGTACCACTGCATGTAAAATCTTTGCCAACATATAACTGACGAGTATCGTTAACTTCCCATGTTCCATTATTTACTGAAAAATTATTTAACACATAAATATGTCCCAGTGTATTGTCTGTTCCACCAATAGGCAAAACCTTACCCGAAGTTTTATCACAAGTTACATTCCAAAAAGGGTTAGTAGCCGGATTGGCGACATAAATAGTCTGATTATTCGGCTGACAAGAACTGTAAGTATCGTACTTTACAACAATAGAACTGTTACCACATATAAAAGATCCATTAGAAGTCCAATTTCCATATAAATATACGGTTTTATAACCGCCATTCAGCGAGGCTCCCGAATTTATAACAACATGATTCAAATAAAAACTATAAGAACCTTTTAGGGTATCAACACCATCAAATGTAACCGTTGCATTAGGAAAGCTTTGTGAATTTCTTGAAAAAACACCATCTGCAATAAAATTTCCTTTTATGGTAGTATTCGTCTGATGCAGGCTAACACCTTTTCCGACTGTATTATTTGTATTGGTTGAACGTAAATGATAGAAAGTGGGTGCGTTTCCCAGCATTCGCTGAGCATCGTTTCCATTAAAAACTACTGTACTGGTAGCATAGTTAAATGTGCCGGAAAGAGTAAAGTCACCTGTCAATTGAATGATGCCGGAATTTCCGTTTAGCGTTCCATATATTTCTAAATTTCCACCTAACCCACCATTACCATTTAACGTTAATGTAAAGGAAGAAAGACTTAACGTCCCTCCGGTGTTTATTTTCAGTTTGTAAACGGTTGCATTGACATTTAGTGTAATAGTAGCACCGTTTACAATAACAACCGAGTCGCTCGATGAAGGGACAACTCCCCCTACCCATGTAGATGCAGAATTCCAATTCCCTGTTACGGCATTACTTGTTACGGTAGCAGCAGTTAAATGGATTGAAATAAACATCAACCCCACTAAAATGGCGGACAAAATTTTCATAATAATTTTCTTTAAAAAGATTAAAGCAAGCTTGAGCCTTTATTTTTACCTTCGAACACATTAAATCCTATAAGAATTTCATGACTTCCGTTGCTATAGTTTTTAATACTGGTAAAAGTATAATCAAAAGCATATCCGATATAAAACTTCTTAACTTTAAGGCCTAACATCGCAACCAAATCCTTACTTGAACGGTACGACAGGCCAAACCAATACATACTTCTGTAAATAGCTTTTGCATTAATATCCACCTGCCAGGGACTTTGGAAGGTTCCTTTAAAAAGCAAAGAAGGTTCAAGTTCAAAATCTTCGCTTAACGAAAAACGATAACCGGCTAAAGAATAATAGTGGCGAATAATTTTGTTTTTATCAACCGCATTGCTATCGCCTAAATCAATTTTAAACTGAATAAGTTGTGTGGCAGATACACCTACATAGTATTTATCGTTGTATAAATATGCACCAAAATCAGCATCGGGGACAAACTTTGTGATTTTCCCATGACTTACAGCCATATCGTTTTCATCAATGGTAACCAGGTCGCTTTCGTCAAATTTAAATTGAAATGCTTTAAATGCTAAACCCAAGCCTAATTTAGAATTGATTCCTTCTAATGGCAAATGATATGCAGCTGAAAGCTGAATACCCGTTTCACTAAGAGGACCAAATTTATCGTTAAAAATAAACCCGCCGATTCCTAACTTTTGTTGTTCCATCAAATAATGAGCACTAATAGCTTGTGTTGAAGGAGCATCTTTTATTCCAACCCATTGCTGACGTGCAGTAATACGTATGGGAAAATAATCAACACTACCTGCAATACCGGGATTTAAAAGAAAACCGTTGAACATGTATTGTGAGTACAATGGTAATTGCTGAGCATTAGACGCAATTGCAAAAGCAAACAATAAAAATAAATTTAAAAAACACTTTTTCATAGCTTATAACATTTATGCAAATTTAATATTATTTATTAATAAACTCCAAATTTATTATCGAATTATTGATACCGTTCCTGTAATGGGATCTTTATCGTTATGCAAATCTATAATATATAGGTATGCACCCATAGGTAAGTCTTTCCCATTGTATTTACCATTCCAACGCTTATCGGGCGAAGCATATTCCATACCTGTTCCATCAAACGAGAACAATAAATTACCCCAACGATTGTAGATTTTTATTGTCAATTTGGGATAGGCTGCAATATTAGTAATTTCGAAATCATCGTTGGTTTTATCGCCGTTGGGTGTAATACAAGTAGGAATTTTTAACGGCACATCATGATTATAATTCGTAACAGCAGTGCAACCGTTAGCATCTGTAATGGTTACTGAATAATTTCCTGTTTCGGTTAATGTTATTACTGAATCTGTTTTTCCATTATTCCAAATGTAAGTATAAGGCATAGTGCCTCCTTGAACCGTAATATGAGCTTGCTGCGTCATTGCATCAAAACTAATAGAAGGAATTATTTCAGAACTTCCAACAATATTAATAGTTTGACTTACGGTACAGTTATTTGCATCGGTAAGAGTATAGGTATAATTTCCTGCTCCTACATTTTGAATACTTGATGTAGTAGTAGCATTGGACCATAAATAAGTATATGGTGTTGTACCACCCATAGCATTTAAAGATATAAAACCATTTGTTGCACCATTACACAAAATTCCCGATTGTGATGTAGTTACTACCAATTCTAATGGTTCTGTTATAGTATAAGAATATACCCCATTGCATAAATTCTGGTCGGTAATTGTAACCACATAAGTACCGGCAACTAAATTTGTTATAACAGAAGTAGCTTGTGAATTGCTCCAATTATAAGCATATGGAGCAGAACCTCCCGAAACATTTAGCGAAATACTTCCATTCTGCAATCCATAACAAGAAATATTTGTAACATTAGGTTCAACATTTAAAGCGGAAGGAGCATTTAACGTTGTTGTTGAGGTTTTGGTACAACCGTTTGAATCCGTTATAGTTAGACTATAAGTACCCCCCGGAATGTTGGTTAAAAACGGGCTTGAAGCTCCATTGCTCCAACTATAAGCATAACCGGGTGTTCCTCCCGAAACCGTTGACTGAATGCTTCCATTTGTCGTGTTAAAACAAGTTGGATTAGTTGTAACTAAATTAATAATAATCATGCCGGGTTGTGTAATGGTATCTATAAGAACTTTTGAACAACTATGGGCATCAGAAATAGTTACGATATATATTCCTGCTGCTAAATTAGAAATCGATGAAGTAGTAGCTGTGTTATTCCAGCTATAAGTATAAGGCGATGTTCCTCCTAAAACGGTAAGTGTGATGGATCCATTTTGATCTCCAAAACATTGGATGTTTTGTTTGAAATCGCTTACTACCATGTCTGTCGGTTGGGTAAGATTAACCTGCGATGTAGCCTGACAATTTCCGTTGTCAATAACCACAACAGAATAAGTTCCGGGACTTAAATTTGAGAATACACTATCAGTAGTTTGACTTCCACTATTTAAGATATAATAATTTGCACCGGTTGCATGAACTACTATTTGTCCATTATTTTGGCCAAAACACAACGGGTTTATTGTTTCGATGGAAGTTATTTGTGGTCCCTGGGTATTTTGAATGGTAACCGATTGACTGGTGGTACATCCGGCAGCATTTTTAACCACTACCGAATAAATTCCTGCATTTAATCCTGAATAAGTGTTGGTAGTGGAAAAGTTATTTCCATTATCAATTGAATATTGAATAGGTGTAAGTGAACTGGTTGCTGTAATGGTAATAGTTCCATTAGGAGCATTACAGTCTGTAACCGGTGTTGTTTGTACATTTGTTATTATAGGTAATTCATTTATTGTTAACAATAAACTATCAAAAGAAGTACTACATGGCCCACTGCCATCGGGATCGTTGGTTTGAACAATTAAATAAACAAAACCTTGCGAAATATCATTAGCTGAGGGGGTATATGATGTAGTCGGTACAGTCGGATTGGCAAACGAACCCGTTCCGGATGATGTCCACATAACCGAAGATGCTGTTCCTCCCAGTGTTGCTGACACAATGGCTGATTGACCGGCACATATATTTTGATTTATTCCGGCATCCACCGTAGCTAATTTATTTATTTGAATATAAACAGAATCTTTTACACTACTACATGGACCTGAACCATCAGGATCGTTCGCTGTCAGGTATAAATATACCGACCCATTTTGAATATCGTTGGCCGATGGAGTATAAGTTGTATTAGTATTTGTATTATTTGAAAATGTACCGTTTCCGGAAGATGTCCATAAAACAGAAATAGCACCACCGGACATGGTACCTGATAAATTAACATTATTACCCTCGCAAATGACCTGATTATTACCAGCTTCTACAACCGAAGCATGATTTATATACAAAATCATCTGATCACTTACTGCCGGACAAGAATTGACAGGATCATTGGTTGTTGCAGTTAAAATAACTGAACCATTTACGGCATCCGAAGCACTTGGTATATAAGTAGGAGTTAATGTACCTGCATTAAGAAGTGTACCTGAGCCATTGCTGGTCCACGTTACAGATGATGCACTGCCACCAATACTTGCTCCCGATACCTGATAATTTTGATTTGAACAAATGGTAACATCTGTTCCTGCATTTATCGTAGCTGCTTGATCAATAGTTACGGAAGCATTATAAGTTGCAGCAGCACAACCACCGGAGGCTGCTATTGTATTTGTTATAGAATAATTACCGGGCTGTGAAGCGGCTAAATTTATTTCTCCCGTATTGGTATTGGCAAAAACCAAACCTGCCGGGCTTGCCGAATAAGTTCCATTACTTCCGGTTGTGTGCGAAGGCAATGGATTTGAAGCCGATTGACAATACGGACCTGCATAGCTAAATTGAGCATCAAAACCATTTGTAATAGTTATTGTTGCCGAAGAACTATTAGAACATGTGCCACTAATCGAATAAGTTACCGTGTAAGTACCTACATTGCTTGATGCCAAATCAATTGTACCGGTAGATGCATTTATACTTAATCCCGCCGGACTGGTTGTAAATGTGCCTCCTCCTGTATTAACGGTTGGTGTAGGATTGGATCCTGTTTTACAAAATGAGCCCGAACTATAATTAAAACCGGCATTAGGCAAGGCATTTATGGTTATATGCATAACATCGCTTGCTGCTGCACAAGGTCCTGTTGTTGTCATGGTAAGATTTACGCCGCCTGCCGATATATCGGCTGCACTGGGTGTATATGTTGGAGATGTTGTGTTTGCATTAACAAATGAACCACTTCCGCTGGTCGACCATGTACAACCGGTTGCACTTCCTCCATAACTTGCTCCTCCTACGGTATAAGTTTGACCTGCACATATTGCTCCATCAGAACCGGCATTTGCTGTAGCTAAAGGAATAACATTTATTGTTTGCGATTGGCTCGCATAGCATACAGCACTATTTCCAACAGTATAGGTAACATTTACATTTCCTGATAAACCACTTGGATTAAAATTATTTCCACTAACACCCGTACCACTAAATGTACCTCCGGTATTTCCGGTTATATATCCTGTAAGCCCTATTGTTCCATTTGAAGCACAAATAGTACCCGGACTATTCCACGAAGCATTCCATGGGTTTGTAACGGTAATAGTAGTTGAAGCGGAGCCTGAACAGTGATAAGAACCGGTTCCTTGATTATCCCAATTATAAGTAATAGTATATGTTCCGGGACCTGATTCATCAGCCCAAAAACCGGCAAGCCCCCACGAAGCATAATACAAACCCGAAGCTGCGGGTGATATCGTCCACGACAACGTTCCTGCAGGATGCCAGGTTCCATAGTTGGTACACCCGGTGGGCGTTGTTCCTGAAGCATACGTTGTTCCATTTCCATCGTAAACGACCCAAGGCATAGGCGCTGTACCATCCTGATTGCATACCTGAATGGTGTAATTAGAAGTAGGATCTGCACCCGGACCAGGAAAATAAACCGTCAACTCTGTATTTGGGTCCATTAAGCCATATCCGGCCTGATAAATAATTTGGCCGTCTTCATATATAGTAACCGCATTTTTAGCTCCATTAGCACCGGTATTAAATTGAAAATAAAGCGAAGGATAAATAGCTCCACCTGCCGTAGCAGAGTCGTTTGGCAATATATAAACGCTATCGCGACACGTCATCGTTGTTACTCCAGTTGGGCTAGTATGAATACCAACGGTTGGACAAGGAGGAGCAACAAAAGTAATGGACCAATTGTTTATCGTTCCTACATCACCCGAGGCTGCATCAACCACATGTAAACGCCATGTACCATTAGGATTGACACCACGAGGAAGTTGCTCCTCAGGTATAAAAGCTCCGGTAAAAGGAGCTGAACCTACTGTAATACTTGTGCTTGCGGTGTTTCTAAACACCGTATTGACAAAATTATCACCACTACCTCCTCTTCTATTACTCAAAATATGTTCGTTATTTAATGGGTCAACAATATATATAACTAAATCACCATCCCATGTATGCGTAATATTGAGCGTAACGTTGTCTAAAATAGCTGTTGGAGAAACTCCGGAAACATTAATATCAACATACACACCTGAAGTATTATTATCGGGAATAGCAGTTGCCGTTGAATTTGAAAATGTTTGGCTTTTAATATTTAAGGAATAGCCAAGCAATATTATCCAAATAAAAAATATTTTTGTTTTCATAAGATCTTGTATCAGGGTTTATAAATTAAGGTGTTTAATTTTTTCAAACGCTTTCGGATTTTTCTTTATCCAGGCTTGTTTTGCTTCGTGATAACGGGATCCATCCAATTTAGGGTTGCCGGTATCATGGTAGCGAGGAAAATCGTCCGGAACATTGTTTGCTTTTAAATAAGCCTCAGTTGGATAATTTGGTACTACTACAGCTTGCTTTTGGTTGGCTTTCACCTTCTGAACTATCACTTTTTTTTCGGAAGTACTTTTTTTAAACGGATGTGGATTTTGTTCATTGGTTTGTCCCATTATACAAAAAGGAAAAACCAGCAGAATAATAATACATGCTGTTTTCATAGATTTTTTCGATTTAGTTTATACAAATGTATAAATTTTTTAATACAAAAACAAAAAACCCCGCCAAAATTTGGCAGGGTTTTTTATTCTAAAGTATAAAAAGTATTATTGTTGTACTTTAATATCTAATGTTATTGTACCTTCTGAATTTGTACCATTAATTTGTGTTATTGCTGTAACTTTAGCAAAACCAATTTTACCTGCATCTGTTTTGAAAGCTACTACATCATTTACTGATAATTGATTAGCTTTCGTGTCTGTTCCAAAGGTTAAATTTTCAATATTTGTAGTTGTGCTTAAATTTGCAAAATCAATTCCTGAAGGATTTTTAACAAATTTAGTAGCATTTCTGGTTGTCCAGTTTGCAATAGTAGAAAAATTAGCTACTGAAGTAATTTGAGCATCAGCAGGAGCAGATAATGTAGCTAAATTCGATGAGCCATAGTAGTATGCAAAATCAACAGCAGCTGAATTTGCAGCGGCTTGGCTTAAAGTGTAAACATGGTTTCCAACAGAAGCATAA
>DAOOWN010000092.1:0-11236 GCA_035371305.1 Bacteroidales bacterium | reverse complement strand
GAATTTATTTATTGTTCTTTTGCTTAACTTATTGGTTAAGCCGTTTTGGATATTTGGTATTGATAGAAGTGTTCAAAATGCGGTAGGGAGCCAAGAATATGGATTTTACTTTGCACTTTTCAACTTTACGCTTATACTTAATATTTTGCTCGACTTAGGCATTACCAACTACAACAACCGAAACATTGCCCAACACAATCAATTGTTAAATAAACACTTATCCAATGTTCTTTCACTAAAAATTGTTCTTTTTATTTTTTATTCCATCATTGTATTCGCACTGGCATTTATTGTTCGGTACAACGAACGACAACTGTATCTTATTATTTTCTTGGTTATCAATCAGTTTTTTCTTTCGCTAATTTTATATTTACGCTCAAACCTAAGTGCCCTGCATTTGTTTAAGACAGACAGCTTTGTTTCTGTGTTAGACAGGCTCATTATGATTATTTTATGCTCATTGATGCTTTGGACAAGTTTATTTTCCAAGCCTTTTACCATCGAAAAATTTGTTTATGCCCAAACGGTTTCATATGTTATTGCCGCCGCTATTGCTTTTTGGATTGTTTTAAAAAAAGCCGGAAAAATTTATTTGCACATTGATTGGCAGTTTTTTATCGTTTTTTTAAAACAAAGTTATCCCTACGCTTTGCTTATTTTGCTTATGGCATTTTACAACCGCATAGATGGCGTTATGCTTGAGCGTATGCTCGACAATGGACAAGAACAAGCCGGTATCTATGCCCAATCATTTCGTATTTTAGATGCCGCCTCTATGATTGCTTTCTTGTTTAGCGGTTTATTGTTGCCCATGTTTTCTAAAATGCTAAAAGAGAAAAAAGATGTGTATCCGTTGGTTCAGTTATCATACAAACTTATTATACTTCCGGTTTTGGTGTTTTTAGTTATTGCCATTACCTATGCACCCCAAATTATGAATTTGCTTTATCACCACAACGACAACTATTCCATTTTTGTTTTTCGGGTTTTAATTATCGGTTTATTTGCTACATCCACCACCTATATTTACGGCACTTTGCTTACAGCCAACGGCAACCTCAAAGAATTAAACAAAATGGCATTTATTACAATGCTTATTAATATTGGACTTAACCTGCTTTTAATTCCGCATTTTCAGGCTTTAGGTTCAGCATTTTCGAGTATTACGGCCCAATTGTTTGCAGCTTTCTTTCAAATATACCTATCTATCAAAATTTTTCATTTTCAAATTAATAAAAAGTTCTTGTTTCAATTAGCTTTATTGCTTTTTATTGCAATTATCGCTGCTATCATCGTTTCTCATTTTATCCCGAACTGGCTGGTAGGTGCTGTAATAATAGGAATTATTTGTGCCATCATTATATTACTTTCAAGGGCAATTGACATTAAAATGTTTTTATCTGTAATTCGCTCAAAAACAACAAAAAGCGAAGAATGATTTTTATATTTTGTTGTTGTTTATTTTTAGTTTAATTTTGCTTTATATAAAGAACTAAATATAAAATGAATTTACAAAATCTATACACATCAACTGCAGCCAACTTTTTAATTCAACAATTTACAGATATTTTACTTATCACCGATCACAATGGAATTATTCTAAACCATAATCATATAGCTGAATCGTTATTTGACCCATCGCCTTTAAAAGGCATGGCAACCAACGATATTCTTCAGTTGAAAGATTCGGAAGGAAATATTATTGAATGTCCTGTTTTAAAATGTTTAAATGAAAACCAACGTATAGAAATTAAAGAACCTTCGTTATGGGTTCAAAAAAATAAACTAGTAACGTTCAAAGCGATACCCATTCTTTTAGAACAAAAAGTTAAGGGCTGTTTGATGATAATAAAAGATATAGATCAAATAGAAAAACTCAAATCTAAAAGCAAAGAAGATCAGCAAATCTTTTCCATCTTATTCGAAAATGCTCCTTTTGGAATTGCCGTAATCGATACCAAGGGAAATGTTCTCGAAGTAAATTCTTTTATGATTAAAATTTTAGGCTCTCCATCAAAAGAAGCAACCCAATCTATTAACATCCTTAACCATAGACCACTGCAAGAATCGCCACTTGTCGAAAACATCAATCTTGTAATTAATACCCAAAAAACGGTTTCGAATACGGCAAAATATATTACAAAATGGGGAAAACTGATCTATGTTTATTATCAATTAGTTCCTATAATCCAAGACAACAAACTCCATCATATTTTTTTATATGTAAACGACCTTACTCCTGTTTACGAAGCTCAAGAACGTGAGATGCTAATTAAAAACCAAATTTCGTTGTTGCATCAATTTTCATACGAATTCATAACGCTCGACAATTATTTTAATCCGTATGTTTTTATTGGCGAAAAAGTAAAAATGTTATTTCCCGATTGCTCTATCGGTATTAACAAGTATCACTTCGACAAAAATTACTTTAGTACCGAATATATTTATTCTCCGCAATCGTACTTTCAAGAGTTTATTCTGCAACTCCAAAAACAACAAAGGACACTCACATACACACTCTCGCCCGATCTTTGGCCTATAAATTTTGAAGGAAAACTTATTCAAATTCCCAAAGACGACTTCTTTACTGTTAACTTTTCGATTAGCAAAGAAAACGTAGTGGACCTAATACTGAACGCAAATGTAAAAAACATTTACACCATGGGATTTATTAGCAATTCCATGCTATTAGGCAACATTACCATATTTACCCATAAGGAAGAAGCAAACATCGAAATTTTAGAAGTATTTATTAATCAAGCATCATTGTTGCTTCAACGTCATATAAACCAGAAAAAAATTAATGAAAACCATGCTTTTTATCGCTCTATTTTAAACTCTGTCGATAACTTTATTTTTGTTTTAGATAAAAACAATAAAATCTTATTTTGCAATAATCCGTTGCTACGTTTTTTATCGGAGCATAACTTTCCAACATCAATACTCGGCACTGAAATTCTAACAGCCATTCCTTTTCTAAACCCAAAAGTATTGGCTTATTTAGAAGAAGCTAAAAAAACTAAATCCAATCAATTTTTCAAAATTTCCACCCATATTAACCAACATACAATATATTTCCAAACAAGCATTACTTTGTTGCCCAAAGACGATGAAAATGACGAATACATTTTAACCCTTAAAGACATTACAAGCCTCACTCTTAGCGAAAAAGAAATAGAATCGCTTACACAAATCAACGAAAAAATAATCACAAACCTAAACGAAGGCATCATGCTTATTGATAAGCAGATGAGAGTAAAGTTTTTAAATCCTGCCTTTTTAAGTTTTTTCGAATTCAACCCAAACCTCGATTACAAAAACCACATTTTTACCGAATTTCTTCCTTTCCCATTTAAAGAAAAAGCCATAGAAATAGTGAACCATATATTTAGCTCACCCACCTACTTTAAATTTGAATTTAAGTTTAAAAACAGCAAAAACGAAGAACATTTCTTTAGAAAAGAGCTTTTCCCTATAGTTGAAGATAATCAAACTCAATTTATTTTTATTCTTTTTAGCGACATTACCGACCAAAAAAGAAAAGAAATTTCACTTATTGAATCAAAAGAAAAAGCAGAATACAACAATCAATTAAAATCTACTTTTATCGCTTCCATCAGTCACGAAATCAGAAATCCTCTCAATGCCATAAATGGTTTTGCTAACTTGCTTCTTAAATCAAATATAAACGATGACAAGAAAAACCTATATGTTAAGCAAATCAACGCAAGCTCGTTAACGCTTTCTCGATTAATTGACGACCTTATCGATTATACCAAAATAGAAACCGGACATTTTAAGCTTATATATGAGAACATATTTGTTTATCCATTATTAGAAGAACTATACGAACAATATAAACAAGAACTTAACGTCAAAAATAAAGAAAACATTGCCCTTGTTTTAGATAATTCGGCCGATGATGATTTTGTTTTCTATACCGATAAACTCAGACTTAAACAAATACTCTCCAACCTTTTAATCAATGCCGTAAAATATACATATGAAGGTGAAATTCACTTTGGCTTCCAGCCTTACAATAGTTCCATTATTTTTTATGTAAAAGATACCGGAATTGGAATTAAAGAAGAAGACATCCCCTTTATATTTAACCCTTTTAAACAATTAGTAAAAAAATATACGAACGAACAAAAAGGTTCAGGACTCGGTCTTGCTATCGTTAAAAATCTAACTGAATTGCTCCATGGGACTGTTCATGTTGAATCTGCATGGCAAAAAGGAAGTACCTTTTCTGTTAGACTCCCGTATGAAATATCTTTAGAAACAAAAAATTCTACCATCGAAACGCAATCTGTAATTAACTTTAAAACTCCTCTTACTATTCTTATAGCCGAAGATGACGAAATTAATTTTATGTTTTTAGAGGAAATGCTTTCAGAACTTAAATTTAAAATAATTCACGCCTCTAACGGGAAAAAAGCTGTTGAGCTTTTTATTCAGCATCGCGATGAAATTGACCTTGTATTAATGGATATCCAAATGCCCATAATGGACGGTTTTACTGCTACGCAGAAAATAAAAGAAATTCAGCCCCAAATACCCATTATTGCACAAACCGCTTATGCTTATTCAACCGAAATTGAACTGAGTCGTAAAGCAGGATGCTCAGATTATATCGTAAAACCCATTCAACAAGATATTCTTATTCAAAAAATCAATCAGTTTATTTCGCACAAAAATAATCTTTAACTATACGCATCGAAAAAAGCTATGCTCACATAAAAAAGAAGAATGATTTTATAATTTCTTTTTTCAATTCGAGTCATCGAGAACGATTCTCAAAACAAAGACACAATGAAATTTTATTGAATAATCATTAATTTTGCAAAAAAATCATATGTCAAAAGAAGTAAGAGTACGTTTTGCCCCAAGTCCTACAGGACCCCTACATATCGGAGGCGTCAGAACAGCATTATATAATTATCTGTTTGCCCGTCAAAACAACGGAAAATTTATATTAAGAATCGAAGATACCGATCAGCAACGTTTTGTTCCCGGTGCCGAAGAATATATTATCGAATCGCTTACTTGGTGCGGAATCAAATTCGACGAAGGAGTGCATGTTGGCGGACCTTTCGGACCTTACAAACAATCGGAACGTAAGACTATATATAAACAATATGCCGATTTTTTAATAGAAAAAGGAGCGGCTTACTATGCCTTCGATTCAGCCGAAGAACTTGACCAAATAAGAAAACAATACGAAGCAGAAAAAAAGGTTTTTCAATACGATCTTCACACACGCACATCTCTCAAAAACAGCTTAACACTCAGTGAAAGTGAATGTAACGATTGGATAAATTCAGGAAAACCCTATGTTATTCGTTTTAAAATGCCCGAAAATCGTCAACTTACACTTAACGATTTAATACGCGGCGAAGTGCAGGTTAACACATCCACACTGGATGACAAAGTCTTATTCAAATCAGATGGCCTACCCACCTATCATCTTGCCAATATCGTTGATGACCATTTAATGGAAATAAGCCATGTTATCCGCGGCGAAGAATGGCTCCCCTCCCTACCCTTGCATTACTTACTATACGAAGCGTTGGAATGGACCGACTCCATGCCGCTCTTTGCTCACCTGCCTTTACTTCTAAAACCGGACGGAAAAGGAAAACTCAGCAAACGCGATGGCGACCGTCTTGGATTCCCTGTATTCCCTTGCAATTGGAACAATCCCGATGGAGAACTATACCCCGGATTTAGAGAATGGGGTTACCTTCCTGAAGCATTTATTAACATGCTTGCACTTTTAGGTTGGAACTCCGGAACAGAACAAGAAATATTTAGCATGGACGAACTTATACAACGTTTCTCTATCGAAAAAATTAATAAATCCGGAGCTCGCTTCGATCCCGAAAAAGCAAAATGGTTCAATCAGCAGTATTTAAAAAAGATACCTACAAAAGAACTGGTAAAAATCAACAAGCCATATCTTATCGAAAAAAACATACATGTCTCGGACGAAGTATTGGAAACGGTAACCGAATTAATGAAAGAAAGAGCTGTTTTTCCGAAAGATATTATCAACGAAAGTATGTTTTTCTTCCAGAAGCCCGACACTTACGACGAAGTTGCTATTAAAAAACGAATTAAACCAACTTCTTTAGCTCATTTCGAAAAAATCTGTTCAATCATTGAACACATATCGGTGTTTGAACATCAAACCATCGAAAATGCCATCAACGAATTTTGCCAGACCAATCAAATCGGACTTGGCGAAGTGATGATTCCACTCAGAATCGCTTTGGTCGGAACAACAAAAGGGCCTCATTTGGGCGAAATAATGGAAGTCCTTGGCAAACAAGAAAGTTTAGACCGCATGGAAGCATTTGCTGAGTATATGAAGCATTTTGCTTTTTAATGGCCGGTATTTACATTCATATTCCCTTTTGTAAAAGTCGCTGCATTTATTGCGATTTTTACAGTTCAACTCAAACAGAACACATAAATAATTTAATAGAGGCAGAATGCACAGAACTAAAAATAAGAGCCGATGCGAACCATGAAGTTATTGAAACCATCTATTTTGGCGGCGGAACGCCTTCGCTTCTCAAGGCCGGTCAATTATCACAAATTCTCAATACCATTTACCATTACTATTCTGTGGCAGAAGACGCAGAAATTACACTCGAAGCCAATCCCGACGACGTAAGCAAAGATAAAATCTTGGATTATGTAAAACTTGGCATAAATCGAATTAGTCTTGGCATTCAATCGTTTGACGATAAAATTTTAGAATTTCTTTCACGCAGGCATACTACATCTAAGGCTGAGCAAGTTGTACACGAAATTTATGATTCAGGAATTGAAAATATAAGCATTGATTTAATTTACGGTATCCCGCAAATGTCGGCAGAATCGTGGCAAATGAGCCTCAAAAAAGCTGTACATCTTCCGGTAAAACACATTTCTGCTTACCATCTGACCATTGAAGAAGGAACACCTTTATCGCATTTGGTAAAAGAGAAAAACATTGCAGAAGTAACTGAAGAAACCAGCATTTTGCATTTTCGTATGCTCAGAGAAACTTTACTAAATAAAAATTTTGAGCATTATGAAGTTTCCAATTTTTCACTTCCGGGATGGAAATCGAAACACAATAGCTCATATTGGTCCGGTAAAAAATATATTGGCATTGGTCCCTCGGCTCATTCTTTTGACGGTTCTACAAGGACTTGGAACACATCATCGTTATTCCTCTACATTAATTCCATTAACAACAAAAGCAAATACTACGAAGAAGAGCATTTGAGCACACATGACATATTTAATGAATATTTGCTGACTCGTTTAAGAACCAATATTGGCGGCTATTTTGACGAATTAATGTCTATTGATAAAAATCTATTTGAAACTTGGCATCGAAATTACCTGCTGTTTAACAAAAATAATCTAATAAAAGAAAAAGATAATAATTTTTATGTTGCCGAAAACGATTGGATAATATTAGATTATATTCTTAAAGAAATAATAGTGTAATTATCTTAACACTTCTGTTCTTTTATACGTTTTTCCATCTTTTGAAAAAATATTGATGTTATATTTTCCTGCTTTTAGGCTGCTTATATCTAAAACATAAAAACCAAATTCGTTAACTTGAGGATGTTCGATTACTTTCTTTAAAATATTTAAGCTATCTAAAAATTCGATTTTATCAATAACCGAATATTTCGATGCCTCTAAATGTAATGTAGTATTTTCAAGCGATTTACTTATATTTTTTTGCTTATTTTCCAACGTTAAATAATTGGGTTTAGGTTGTTCTATGGAATTTGTCTGTTCAAAGCTCGTAACGGCTCTATCAGGAAACTGAAGTGTCGTTTTAGTAATATTCTTAGCAACAGTATGGGATTTTGACACATTGTTGAAAAATAAATATAGCATAGTAGTTAATCCTGCCACTAATATAAAACTGCTATACCAAATCCAATTGCTTATTCCCTTTGCCGGATAATTGGGAATTTCGTTCTGAACCGAATTCCAAATATTTTTGGGAGGCTCTATGCTCTGATTTTCTAATTGTTGTCTTAAAAAATCGGCAATGTCTATCGAATTATTTGTGTTCATATGAAATATGATTTATTTTCATTATTTTTTCTTGTAACATTTTTTTTGCTTTTGAATATTGACCTTTTGATGTCATTACCGAAATACCCAACAACTGAGCTATTTCTTTATGGCTGTACCCTTCAAAAGCGTATAAGTTAAAAATCATTCGCTTGCCCTCAGGTAACGATTGAATTAATGCAAACAATTCTTGTGAGCTTAATTGAGCAATGGCATCATTGACCGAAATAAGGGTTTCGTCTGAGCTTGCTTCGTCAATATCGCCAAAAGGTTCGGCATATTTTTTTATCTGATCCAATGCAGTATTAACAACAATACGCCGTACCCAACCTTCAAAAGAACCTGAAAAATTGAATGTTGGCAAATACTTAAATACTTTAATAAATGCCTCTTGTAAAATATCATCGGCCGAAACGCGTTTGCTCGCATAACGAAGGCAAACGGCATACATTTTTGACGCAAGGCTGTCGTATAATTTCTTTTGCGATACCTTATCGTTTTTTAAACATTGTTCTATGATTTTTTTATCGATCATGAACGATTTGCATTTTTACTTTCTTTTTGATGGTTTTGGTACCACAAGATAGCAATTTTTTCAATTGTTTTCAAAAAAACAACCAATCCCAAGGCAATAAAAAAGATTCCAAAAGCGGTACCTGCACTAAATATTGTGTCAATAATTGATTTTATCATAATATACCGGTTTTTAAAACATTGGTTGAATTAAAATTTGATGTAAATTGTCTCCATTGACTCATTTTTTGATTTATCTCCGCTCTCCATTTCTTAGCTTGAATATCAACGGCATTCCCTTCTTCATCATAAACTCTGCAAAAATATACTTCTTTATTTTTTTGGTTTCGAATAGAATATACTACCGGTTTTAGTAAAAAATCGCCTTCGCAAACAAACATTATACCTAAAACATCCGAAGCATCTATGTGATAACCATGATTTAAAACCTCGTCTTTTTGCGATGCCGGAACCGATATTTTATGTTTTCGGTTATATACATCAAAAAATTCTAATTGTATCGTTTTCATAATCACATCTTTAACAATAATACACTAATAATTACCGAAATAGGCTTATTTAAATATATAATCAAACCGGTCAATACAAACAAAACATTTATACCATACAGAATAACTACTACCTGCCGTTGTCCAAGTCCTGATTTTAAAAGTAAATGATGGATGTGGTCCTTGCCGGGTAAATAGGGCGCTTTCTTATTTTTTAATCGCGTAAAAAACACCCGAACAGCATCCATAAAGGGCAACAACAAAATTCCACCTAACACCCAAATAAACATCTTTTTTTCGTACATGCCCAACTCTTCGATATGGAAATGATATTGGAATGTGTTAAATGATACTACAATAAGCAAAAAACCAAGAGAAAGTGAGCCTGTATCGCCCATAAAAATTTTAGCAGGATGACTATTGAAAATCAAAAAACCGATTAATGCACCAGTAAGAATGATGCACATCCATGCCAGCGGAAAATTTCCAAAATGATAATTAAGCATACCAAAAACCGAAAAATTTATCGTCGCTATGCCACCGGCAAGCCCATCCAATCCATCTATTAAATTAAAAGCATTTATATATAAAATGATGAAAAGCGTTAATAAAACCGGCTGCAAAAGTACGGGAATAAAATCCAGACCGGCCTGCTCAAAGAGCACGGAATAATTAAAGCCCATAATTATAAATATCAACGAAGCGGTTGCCTGAAAAAACAATTTTACATACCACCGCAAGCCATAAATATCGTCTAAAACACCCGTTATAACCAAAACTGCCAACGAAAACCAAAAATAAAACGGCAAATAAAATTTCCCTAAGATAAAATAAGTGAAAAGAAGTGATAAAAAAATACCTAAACCACCCATGGTTGCTGTTTTGCTTTTATGAATCTTTCGTTGGTCGGGAGCATCAAAACAATTCAACCATTTATTTAATTTTATGATTAATGGCATCATCGAAACGCTAACCAGAAAGGCTATAATTAAGCTTATTAACCAAAACGAATCGGCTGGAATAATATTTAGTTCGTTGGTTATCATGACTTTTTTTATTACAAGACCACGAAAAAAATTAAAAGGTTTCCGTGAAAAAAAAATATGTAACTTGCAAACTGAATTATGGAAGATAAAATAAGCATACTCATATCTACAAAAAATCGAAAAGCGATTCTGCAACAAACACTTGATGTAATTTTTCATCACCAAAATTTACCTCACGAGCAATTTGAAGTAATTGTAACCAACGATGGTACCGAACCATTAGATGAGCTATTGACGCTTTTTCCATATCCAAATTTTAAAATTATACCCAATAAACATAGACCAGGATTAGCAGGAGGGAGAAATAATGGAGTTGACCATGCACAAAACGAAATAATAATTTTTCTTGATGATGATATTTTAGTAACATCCACTTTCTTTTATAATGTAATTAAAATTCATCAAGATTATGATAATGTAATATTAACAGGAAACCGATTTTACCCTGAAGAATTAATAAAAATTGCCAAAACATATCCCTTCGGTAGATATAAACTTGAACACGAATATCAATGGCTTGAAAAAGATTCATTAAAACCGTTTAAAAATTCCATCTTCATAAGCAACAATTTAGCCGGTTACAGTGCTTCATTACGAAAAAGCACATATATAAATGTTGGGCCATTTAATGAGGCTTTTGAATATGCCGGATGCGAGGATTCTGAATTTTTTCACCGGGCAAAAAAAATAGGCGTTACACTCTTATTTGATGAAGCAAATACCTGTTATCATAACGAATTAGATAATTTTACACTTAAGGCATGGCTAAAAAGGCAAAGCACCGGTATAAAAAGTGCCGTTGTTATGTGCCAGCTTCACCCTGAAGGGAAAAATCATCCAACTTGGTTTACCAATACCCCTATTTCTAAACAGGATGAAGCGTGGGTTAAACGATTGAAAATAAAAAAATGGTTTTTGAGCCGATGGCTTACTTTGAAATTTCTTTTAACAATTGTTTGGGTATGTGAAAAACTCCGTCTCCCCGATAAATTATTATTCCGTTTATATAACGCATTGTGGTTAGGAAGCACATATAAAAGTTTTAGAAAGGCTTATAAAGAATTGTTTTGA
>DAOOWN010000091.1:0-11450 GCA_035371305.1 Bacteroidales bacterium | reverse complement strand
TTACAGAAAAAGAAGGCTTATCCAATAATATTGTATGGTCAATTTTACAGGACCATAGCGGAAATCTCTGGTTCGGCACATACGGAGGTGGTCTCACTGTGCTTTGTTCTGCGGAATTTGCGCCTGCTGTCCGGCCTGCGCCGGCGGGCTGCAAAAACGTCGCAGAAGCAAAGCTACAGAATACATCCGGCACTATCAATACCCCCGCAAATAAATTTTTCGATGGTCGCTTGTTGATAACTTTAACCGAAAAAGAAGGGCTGGTAAGTAATTATATATTTGCTATGCTTGAGGATAAAAGCGGAAATTTATGGTTCGGAACACGATTTGGCCTTAGCAAACTGCCGGCGTTACAGAGGGAGAAGTTAGTCGAAAAAATCCTCATTTGTAAGAAAAATGGAACAAAGCTTCCTGAAAACGAGGTGTTTTTCAAAAATTATGATTATTACGATGGCTTTCTCGGTATTGGCGTAAACGGCGGCAATAACGGTAAAAACGTGTATGAGGCCGGTGACGGCACAATATGGATAGCAGCCAACGACCGGCTCACCGCATACCATCCCGAAGGCGACCCCCCCGATACCATACCGCCCAATGTGCAATTAACCGGTATAGAACTGTTCAGCGAAAATATAGAATGGGTTAATTTAGAAAAAAACAAAGATACCAGTTTTGTTCTTGGTAATGGTGTAAAAGTGGGCAACTTTGAATTCGACGGCATAACAAAATGGTATTGGCTTCCCGAAAACCTGAGTCTTGCTTACAATAATAATTACCTCACCTTTAATTTTATCGGCATAACCCAGAAGTTTCCCAAAAAGGTAAAATACCAATACAAACTCGAAGGCATAGACGAAAACTGGAGCGCAATAACCGGTAAAACCTATGCTTCTTATGGTAACTTGCCGCATGGCAAATACACGTTTAAAGTCAAAGCCATGAACAGCGAAGGGTACTGGAGCAAGGAGTTTACGTACAGTTTTGAAATCAGGCCTCCGTGGTGGCTTACCTGGTGGTTCCGGACAATATATATAACCGCTGCCATACTGGCGTTGTTTGGCCTGTACCGCTGGCGTACGGCTTCATTGCGAAAACGGCAAAAGGAATTAGTAATAAAAATAAAAGAAGCCACCGTAGAAATACGAAAACAAAATGAAGAAATTACAAAACAAAGGGATGAAATTGAAGCACAACGCGACTTGGTTATAAATCAAAAAGAACATATAGAAGCGCTTCATAAAGATTTAATTGACAGCATAAATTATGCAGAACGAATACAACGAAGTTTTTTGGCAACTAAAGAATTATTAGACGAAAATTTAAAAGAATATTTTATTTTCTTTCACCCAAAAGATGTGGTTAGTGGTGATTTTTACTGGGCAACCAAATTAATAAATGGCAATTTTGTTTTGGCTACAGCCGATAGTACCGGACATGGTGTTCCGGGTGCTATTATGAGTATTCTGAATATTTCTTCGATAGAAAAAGCTATTGAACAAGGCTTAAATGAACCTTCTGAAATACTAAATTTAACTCGCAAAATCATTATAGAACGACTTAAAAAAGACGGAAGTCCAGAAGGCGGTAAAGATGGTATGGATGTAAGTTTAATTTGTTTTGATTTTGTTAATAATAAGTTTTCTTATTCTGCTGCCAATAATCCTATTTGGGTTATTAGGCAAAATTTGCTTATAGAATTAAAACCTGATAAAATGCCGGTAGGTAAAAATGCTAAAGACCAAATACCATTTACTCAAAACGAATTTCAATTACAAAAGGGAGATGTAGTTTATACTTTAACCGATGGTTTGCCTGACCAGTTTGGCGGTCCCCAAGGGAAAAAGTTTTTATCAAAAAATCTCAAACAATTACTAACCGAAATTTGTTATAAACCGATGTCCGAACAAAAAGAAATACTTGATTACACGCTTGAAAACTGGAAAAACTATAATGGTATAAAATATGAACAGACAGATGATATAACCATTGTGGGAATAAGAATTTAACCACACAAGTTCCTATTGCCAATGCTACAAAATCAAACACATTTTGGTAGATTCAAGTTATAAGTGCAACTTTTCATGCTATAAATTTACAAAATATTTCATAACATTGTGGTCCGAAAAAAAGTTAAAAAAGTAATGCATTACAGCCAACAAATTAGCAAGGAGAATTACAAAGCGATTGTTTGGAAAACATTATTAAACAAAGAACTGGAATAACATAAATACCGGGCATAACACATGTTTTGCGTCAGGCGAAGTATTCACGTTATACCTAAATAGACTGTAGTTACATTAAGTGCAGTGCTTCTATCAACCCTGAAAGTTTTCGGGATGCTCCGATTCTTAGCAATAAAAAGGTGTTTTTTTTATATTTTGCCAAAACTTTGTATAATTGTAGAAAAATTGAAATGAAAATATTAGCACTGATACCGGCTCGTTATGCTTCTACTCGCTTTCCGGGCAAACCGCTTGTTGAGATAAAAGGCAAAAGCATGATACAAAGAGTCGTTGAGCAAAGTTTAAAAGCATTCGAATATGTTTATGTAGCAACAGATGACCAACGAATTTTTGACCATATCACAGAATTGGGATATAAAGCCGTCATGACATCAACACATCACAAAAGCGGGACCGACCGTTGTGCAGAAGCGTTGAAACTCGTCAGCGACCAATTAAACATAAAATTCGACATCGTTGTTAATGTGCAAGGCGATGAACCTTTTATTTCGCCACAGCAACTACGACTTTTAGTTAAAGCATTTGAAAATCAGAACACTCAAATAGCAACGCTTATAAAAAAAATAGAGAACGAACAAGAATTATTTGACAGCAATAAACCTAAAGTAGTTACCGATATTAACGGAAAAGCTATTTATTTTAGCCGTTCAGTAATTCCCTTTTGCAGGAACCATGATTCAAAAAATTGGTTAAAACAGCACACCTATTACAAACACATTGGTTTATATGCCTATAGAGCATCTATTTTAAACGAAATCACGCAACTTAAAACTTCTTCGTTAGAAACGTGCGAATCGTTAGAACAATTGAGATGGATAGAAAACGGCTATTACATTCAAACCATTATTACCGATATAGAGACGTTTTCTGTTGACACCCCTGAAGATTTGAAAAATATTTTACATCAACTTCATGAATAAAAAGCAACTAGGTTTTATCATTGCCATATTCGGTTTTATACTCATAGCTGCCAACGCTCTTCTCTATGTTTTTAATCCGATTCAGGCAAAGCCATCGATACTTATTCTTGGGGTTTTAATTTATTTAACAGGGATGTTTCTGTTAAAAAAAGGAAAATAAAAAAGCTGCCCTAAATCGAGCAGCTCTTTTACAAACTAATGTTTACAGTTTCTCTTTTTAAAAAGAGTATTTTAATTTTAAATAAACCTCGTCATAATCTTTTAACTTTGAAAATGCTGCACCACCTTTTCCGTCAATATATTTCACCCCAATAGTAAGTTCAGCATTATCATTTGGATAATAAGTCAATTCGGGCAGCCAAAACAATGCATACTGATTTTTTACATCGTTGTAATCGCCAATCATAAAACCACCGCTTAATGGAGCCAACTTCAACTTATCATCAAACAATTTCTTTTCCAATCTCAATAAATAATAATCGTTAAGATCATCTACACCTCTTTCATGTAAAAAACCATGTACATATTGAAAATTGGTATAAATGCCATTACTAAATGTATAATCCATACCCAATACAAAATGCAACCACGGTTTATTTGCGTCAAAAATAACCGAATCTGGAATTTGAGGTTGTACAATCCCGGCATCGAAACCCAGCACTTGATTAATATCGGGCAAATGAGTGATTAATTTGTAGGTTTTATCGGGTTTAATTAAGCAGGCTTCGCCCCACACACCAACTCCTTTTAAATTGCCTGTAAAATCGAAACCAAAGCGATGAAAACGAGGGTAAATAAGTTGAGTATTTACATGAACATAAGTTTTGTTTTGAATTAAATTTAAACTATCTATAACAACATTTGCTTCGGATGCTATGGGTAAACCATCGTAGCCATAATTATACGACAATGAAAAATCAACCCCAAAAAATTGCTTTGCAGCCTTGAAAGCAAACGAAGATTGATTTTTAAGATTCATCAACGGATTGAAATAATTGAGCACAACGGTATCGACCGTTATACCGGTTTTTGCCGGAAAAGGCAATAGAGGGTAACCCGGCTTTTGAACAATAGCCATGCTATCCGGAAAAACAAACTCAGGCATTAATAAGCTTGAATATACACCGATAGGAAATTGAGCCTGTTGAAATAAGGGCATATAAACAGCTTCAATTTTTGCATCATCAGCCGGATAATAACGTAACATAATAGCATCGCTTCCTTTATGACGACCAAAATCCCATATATCTTCCAGGTCGTAAGGATTGAGATTATCGGTCGGATTGATTTTATCGGCTGTACCCCACTTAATTCGTTGGCGTCCAATAGATAAATCAAGTTTTTTGATTAAAAAATCATAAATTTCAATCTTTGCTTCTCTTATCTCGGGCACTTTTATCAACTCATGTTCATTACTAAAACCCATATTCCGCACCCAGATATCAGTTGTTATTTTTGCTTTTTCCTCAAATTTTTTATCAAAACCCAACGAAAGTCTGTTTTCGTTCCAAAGCCAATCACCATTATTCAGGTTTAATCGGTGGTCGGGCTGAAAATAACCTCTCCATTGTAAGCCTTCTTGGGCTTTAAGATGATAGGTTGCTCCGAACAAAACAACTATAAATATAATGGGCTTTATAAAATCGAACATTCTCATAAACCATTATTTTTGAATTAATTTACGAACTGTAAAATCATCATCTTTTAAGCCTTTGTCGTATTCGACTGAAGTAAATTCCATTTGAGTTTTGGTACCTTTTTTAATGTCTTTCATTTCAAAAAGTGTGGCTACCCAATAATTTCCTTTCTTTTCAATTTTTGTATTGTTAAGCTCTTTAATTTGATTGCCATTTTTATCAAAATATTGAACTTTGCGTGGATAATTATTATCCTTGCCAACGGTAACAATCAGTTTGCCATAATCCGTTTTATTCGTTGATTTTGGTTTTAATTCTAAAACCCAATTGTTATTTTCCGTTTTTAGCGATACAGCATCGTATTTTTCTTGATATAGCTTACTTTCCATGTCGTCGTAATTAAAATCGGTACCGGCAAATCCTTGATTTTTTGCACTCGATGCAATACGACGTTCTTTTTCGTAAGCAGGCATGTACAAATACATCACATCACCCGGGAGTGATAAAATTCCGATTCCGGCTTGAGCAGCAGGCGATGTAAAACGGAAAATCCGTTTGTCATTGCCTTTCTGCAGTGTTTTCGCTTCACGCAAACTTGATTTACCGTTCTTATCAAAAACGGTCATTTTAATACTTATGGACTGATCTTTAGAAGCATAAATCACTTCGTCCATTTTTTTCAATACATCGGCTGCTGTTTGAGCTACTGCCATGTTTAATGTTGCAATTAAAGCAACTACGGTTAAAAAATTAGTCTTCATAAAATTTATTTTTTAGTTTTTAAGTTCATAACTGCTGCTAATAATGTTAAAGTTGAAAGACCACTCGTCAACATCGTTACGCCAATAAGCAATCCAAATCGCTGTAAGGGAACCAAATCAGAAAAAATCAAAACCAGGAATCCCAACGTTACTGAAAGAACGTTGATAACGATAGCTCGCCCACTGGTTAATGTAGCTCCTTCAACAGCTTCTTGAATTGATTCTACACTATTTTTTTGACTGTGAGTAATGTGCGATATAAAATGGATGGCATAATCGATACCAATACCCATACTTACCGAAGCTACCAGTACCGTTGCCACATCTAACGGAATATGGAGCCACCCCATAGTACCGAACAATGTAATGACGGTAGTTACAATGGGTATAATGGCAAATATGCCGTTTTTAAATGACTTTAATAAATACGAAACTAAAAAGTACACTAACAACAATGCAATCGCTAAACTATAGAGCTGACTGCTAATTAAACTTTCATCAATTTTTTTGTAAATGCTCGGAAAACCGGATTGGCTAACTGAACAAGAATCTAAGTGGTGTTTTGCAAAATATTCGTTTAAGTCATCTACCATTTTCGACATGACTTTACTATCAGTTGTTTTGAGCGTTGCCTGCAATAAACCCTCGGTATTGCCATTTGCAACCAACTGACTCATGGTTTCCTGTCCTTCGAGCAAAAACCAAAGATTATATACTTTTTCCTGATTGGATGGCAATTTTTTACCTTCGCCCATTACATCGTTCATTTCTTTTAAAATATTTACAACAGAGAGCGAATGGGCAACTTCGGGCATAGATGAAACATAATTTTGAACAGTGTCCATCCATTGCAATGTTTTATAATCTTGAATATTCCCTTTGAAGTTTAAAAACAGGTAGGAAGTGCCGCCAAATTTCTGACGCAAAAAGTTTTCGGTCTTTTTGCTGGGATAATTATCTTTAAAATAATCTAACAAATCTACCCTTCGTTCAATTTTAAATAGTCCGACAATAAAAAAAGCAACAATAACCAACCAAGTAACAATTACCGAAATTTTACGCTCACTATTTAAAAAACTTATCCATTTTAATACTTTGTTTAATGGGCTTTTCTTAGATAACTCATGATGTTCAACTGTTTTCTTTTTAAAGGGGAAATAAGACAAAAACGCCGGAACAAAAGTAATGGCAAGAATAAATGAGAAAAATACACCCAATGCAGTAAAAATTCCGAATTGGCTTATCATTACCAAATAACTTCCAAAAATAAACGAAATAAAGCCGATTACCGTTGTTAATGCTGCAAAGAAAACAGGTATGGAGACATATGCCATTGATTTTATTAATACTTCTTTCAACGAGGCATCATTTGATTGAATTTCATCCTGAATTTTATTAATAACATGAATTGCATAGGCACTACCTGTCGCCAATAAAATTACCGGTGTTACATTTGTTACCATCGTAATTTCAAAACCAAGCATTCCCATTATTCCTAAAACCCAATCAATGGCAATTCCAACAGCCAACACAGGCATAATAACACCTCTCCACGACTTAAACGACAAGTACAATACTATTAATATTATTAACAATGCCAATACTCCAAGCGTTACGATATCGTGCGAAATAATGGAGCCAATATCCGTTACCATATAGGGTAAACCACCAAAATACAATTTCCCTTTCCATTTGATTTGGCTTAATTGATTACGCACATTCGTTGAAACATTTGTTTTATCAACATCTACGTAAACAGAGTCTTTCGATTTATTCAATGTAACCGTATAAATCGGAGCTTTGTATTTTTCTTTATAGTAAGCTAAAACAGAATCTTTTTTAATAGTAGAATCTACTTGAAGCTTAAAAGAGGGTTCAATCCTAAAAGTGATGAGCGTAGCTTTTGCGTCTTCCGAAACAAAAAAACCACGATAAATATCTTTAGACAACACATATTTTTTAATTGAATCCAACGCTTTAGGATCGGTGGGAATATTTTCTTTATCTATCAATGGCACAACCTGTAAAACACTATCTACGTTACGTGCATCAATCACATTTACAATAGAATTGGCAGTTGAAACACCCGGCATTGATGCAATGGAATCGGTCATATCGCTAATTTCTTTCAATGCATCAGCAGTAAAAACATTATCGCAGCTATAACCTATCAGAGCAATCATATTGCCTTGATAAGCATCGCCAATGCTGTCGAATGTCATGGTAACCGGATCATTTTTCGGCAAATAATTAATAACATCGGGGTTGATTTTCAACTTAGGAATAAACAACGTAAAAAAGACACTAATAAGTCCTACTGTTATTAGGACTACAAAACGATTTTTTAATACAATTTCTGCAATTTTTTTCATATTCGACTATTTATTTAATTTCGTACAAATTCATTTACTTGTTTTTAATACCATAAAATAATATATCCATCAGGTAATTCAATCGATCGTCTAAGTCAACATCTTCTTGCACAAAAGGTATTTCTAACCCTTTCATGGCAGTAAATATAGCCAATGCAGCCAAGTCGGGTCTTTTAATGGAAAATTCGTTCGTTACAACGCCTTCGGTAAGAATAGAGCGAATAATTGCTATTTCTTCGTCGTCAAACTTTTTTCTTAATTTTTCTATAAATGGCATATGATTAAAATAATCATTCTTCATGGCATCATAAAAATTAATCATTTGCTTTATAAACAACATACGGGTATGTACGTATTCTTTTAATTTGTCAGAAGCTTTTTTATGCTCCAGTAATTTTTTCATAATCTCCTGTCGCAAAATATTTGCTTCATAATCCAATACAGCTTCAAATATTTCTTCTTTTGATTTAAAGTAATAATATATGGAACTCTTCTTCTTTCGCATGGTTAAAGCGATTTCCTCCACCGATGTTTTTTTAAATCCGAATTTTGAAAAAACATCCCTACTCGTAATAATTATTTGTTCCTTTAAATTAGACACATTCATAATTAAACTGTACGATTTTAATATTTTCGCACAAATGTAGAGTGTCTTTTCATAAAAACAAAATTTTCGTCAATAAATTTTAATTTTTTAACATTTATTTTTCACCTCAACCATTACTAACATACTGATTAATTGATAAATAAGAAAAATAAAAAGTACATCTAATCAAAAAGTTTATTAAAAGGCGTAACCCAAATAACAAGGAAACGTATCAAAGTAAGTAATACCTAATTCGAATTACTATGAGACAATTAAAAATTTCTAAGCAAGTAACGAATAGAGATAATCCATCGCTCGACAAATACTTGCACGAAATCGGTAAAATGGATTTACTCAGTGTGGACGAAGAAGTTGATTTAGCTCGAAGAATAAGAGAAGGAAATCAAGAAGCATTCAATAAATTAGTTAATGCTAATTTACGATTTGTCGTATCGGTTGCCAAGCAATATCAAAATCAAGGCTTAAGCCTACCCGACCTTATAAACGAAGGTAACATGGGACTAATGCGTGCAGCCATGCGTTTTGATGAAACACGCGGATTCAAATTTATTTCATATGCCGTTTGGTGGATTCGCCAATCCATTCTTCAGGCATTGGCCGAACAAGCACGCATCGTCAGGTTACCTTTAAATAAAGTTGGGCTGCAAAATAAAGTTACAAAAGCTTTTCTAAAACTGGAGCAGGAGCTCGAAAGAGAGCCATCGGCCGATGAAGTTGCACAATATTTAGAAATGCCCGTAGAAGATGTTAAAGCCTATATAAAAACCTCTTCAAAACACGTATCCATGGATGCCCCTATCAATTCAGAAGAAGAAGGTTCCATGTACGACATGATTCCCGCCGATAACGACGAATTACCCGACAGTTCGCTTATTACCGATTCGCTCAGGAGAGAGATAAATAGAATCTTAAACACATTGTCCGTTCGTGAAGCGGATATTGTAAAAATGTACTATGGGCTTGACGGTTATCATCAGCACTCGCTCGACGAGATTGGCGAAAAATTTGAATTAACACGCGAAAGGGTACGCCAAATAAAAGAAAAAGCTCTTCGAAGGCTTAAACACACATCGAAGAGCAAAATTCTAAAAAGCTATTTAGGTTAAGCTTTAAAGTTATAGCCTAGTTCAAATGCTTTAAAATTCAAATCTAAAACATCCTGGCCTTTGTTTTTGAACATTTGTTCAATGGCTTTTAACATTTCGTCTTTGGTAAAACCTAAATGAGGTGCAGAAGCACCTAATATAATCATGTTTACAACCTTATCGGAACCAAGCTCTTTTGCCATCTCTTCTGCCGGTATTAAAACATGGTTTTTAACCTTTTTTACCTCAGAATATACTTTTTCGATATCGGGGTAATTTGGAATATTTACAAAAGGTGATGTATTGCTAATCAACCAGCTTTCATCATTTATGTATGGCAAATAACGCAACGATTCCATAGGCTCTAATGAAATAATAATGTCGGCACTTCCAAATGGTATTAAATCTGAAAAGATTTCATTATCGGAAATTCGCAAATTCGACATTACATCGCCACCGCGTTGGCTCATTCCATGTACTTCGCTTTGTTTTAAATACATACCTTTGTTTAATGCAGCCAAACCGATAATTGCTGCAACCGAGATGATACCTTGACCACCTACTCCGGCTAATATGATATCTTTTTTCATTTAAAAGCTTTTTTAATTATTTATTTTTAAATTTTTCGCGCATACGTTTATTTAGCGTTACGATGCATTCGCGTTGAGGAATGATAACCGAAACACCTTCATAAGCCAATTCTTCTTTTATTGCTTTAACATTTTCCTCGTGATTTTTGGGCAATGGTTTTAATATTCTAATGTGTTCGGGTTCTACACCTATACCTCTACAGATAGCTTCTATTCGGTTCAACGCTGACGATGGCTGTCCACCGGTCATAGCAGTTGTAAAGTTATCGAGAATAAATACTTTTACATTCGATTTATGAACCACACAATCTATTAAACCGGTTATACCGCTATGTGTAAAGGTACTATCGCCAATAACGGCAACGGCAGGAGTTAAACCTGCATCAGCAGCACCTTTTGCCATGGTAATAGAAGCACCCATATCTACACATGTATTAATGGATTCAAGTGGTGGAAGAGCTCCCAACGTATAGCAACCAATATCTGAAAAAACTCTGCCCTTTGAATAATCTTTTAATGCTTCGTTCAATGCCAGATATGTATCATTATGCGGACATCCTTTGCACAAAGCCGGTGGACGAGGTGCCACAACTTCGGGGACAGGGTTCCCTATCGAAACATTCAATCCCATTGCTTTGGCTACGATAGTAGGGTTCAATTCTCCGTCGCGGGGTACGGTTCCGTCTAAACGACCTTTAATTGTTTTTCCCAAATTTAGCATACCTTTCAGCAATTCTTCAATAATGGGATAACCTTCTTCTAACACCAAAATAGCATCGCATTCATCGTACAGTTTTTTCACCATTTTTTGGGGTATTGGATGCTGTCCAATTTTAAGTACCGGATGTGGCACACCCTGTGGATAATTTTCCATTAAATAATTGTAGGCAATACCGCACGTAATGATACCCAACGATTTATCATTTCCATCTATGTATTTGTTAAAACCCGATTTTTCGGCTTCTAATTCTAAACTATCCTGAATTGACAATAAGCGTCTGTAATTTTTCTTGGCTATAGCCGGAAGCAACACAAACTGACGAAGGTCGGTAGGGAGTTTTAACTCATTTTGCTTACGAACACCACCTTTCAGTTTTACGCCCGAACGGCTGTGTGCCAATCGTGTAGTAATTCTCATTAAAGTTGGAACGGCATATTTTTCGGATATATCAAAAGCGTAGTGAACCATGTCGTATGCCTCTTGCTGCTTGGTAGGATCAAAAATAGGAATCATG
>DAOOWN010000090.1:6770-11457 GCA_035371305.1 Bacteroidales bacterium | reverse complement strand
CCTTGAAAGTTCCATTCAATTGTTGTAATGGAATCGGTATTCCAGGTCATGTTTGTGTATTGTACTAAAGCATCGGTACATCCGAATTTTTTATTATATAAAAATTCTGCAATTGGCGGGCAAATAGGTGGTGTAATGCTATTGGAAACTCCTGTTTCTATTAAATTTTGTTCTGTCCAAAGATTATTTCTGCCGCTAATACTACTGTTTAATGCAGCTCGCATTCTTAACTTTTGTCCTTCCGTGTACATTCTGTCGCAATAAGCATAGTCCATATAATTTTGTACATTATCTAATGAGCCGCAAGTAACAGCATATAAATCACAAGAAGTGTGTCCAACCGTATTGGGTGTGTCGCTAACTTGGTCATCATCGTTACAATTATCTGCTAAACCGGGTGTGTTTGAATTTCCCCACGGATGCATAAGATTTAAATAATGCCCGATTTCGTGTGTTAAAGCTCTGGCTCTGGAGTACTGACCGGTACCAACACTACCAACATAACTGGAAAGAATAAGAACTCCATCTAATGGTACTCCCCATGAACCTTGAACACTTGAAGGATAATATGAATATCCGGCAGCACCATTAGCAATCGAGGCTACTGTCCATATGTTAAGATATTTTGTTCTATCCCATGATGGTGCAATCATTTTCGTGTTTTCATCAGCATTATATGTTAGTGTAGAAACAACTCTATCAATACCATCTGTGCAGTTTCCGTTTGGGTCAATTTTAGCGAGTCGGAATTCTATTCTGCTATCGGCAGCAATTGCTTTAAATTCGGGGATAATATCCGAGGTATCTGCATTTAATTTTCGGTAATCTTCGTTTAAGATTCTTATGGCATCTAATATTTGTTCTTTAGAAATATTTTCCGCTCCATAATTGTGGACTACATGAAAAACAACAGGAATAATAATAAGTGTATCATCTTTAATTCCATTTGAAATATATTTTTGTGTAAAATCTTCAAGTGTTTTTTTTGCTTGTATAGCTTCGGGATTATTTACTTCAGCCCATTGATTCATTTCAGGAGTCTTGCATGGAAGAAACTGAGAAAATGAATTTAAAGAAATGAATATGCTAATGGAAAATAATACTTGTTTCATTATATATGATTTAAAGTTGTTTTTTTAAAAAAAAGGCTGGAAAAACCAGCCTTTTTATATTATTGGTGTATCAGTTTAAATACTGATTCTTTATTGTTAATTTTAATTCTGACAAAGTATAATCCTTTTGAAAGGATATTATTTTGAGTAATTGTGTTGAGTGATATTTCTTTATCACCTTGATTGAGCGTAGATTCGTATGTGCCTAAGGTTTTTCCAAGTACATTTTCAATATTGATTTTTACATCATTGTTTTGCTCATTTAATGTAAATTTAATGGTTGCATCGTTTATAAATGGATTTGGGAAAATACCAATATTATTTTCAACTAAATTATTTTCAATACCTGTGAGAGTTGTGTTATATGTTAATTTAAAACCACCGGCGGTAATCGATGAGTTAGAGGTGAATTTAACAATAACCTTACTTGCACCTTGAATATCTAGCGTAGAAGGTGGTACATTAGCAGATGTATATGTTCCTATTAAATTAGATGCAATAGTTGAGTTTTTATATATTTTTAAATTATCTGTTTGGTCTGTTGAAGGTAAAGAAAATTCTTGGAATTGAAGTAAAAATGATGCTGCATTTGCAGGTTGAATGTACCATGTGCATATTTTTGAGTTATCGTAATCGCACGTTTTACTGCCATCTTCAACTGTTCCGGTAACGTCTGTTAAATATTTTGTGCCTTGACAAGTTGTTGTACTATAACTGGCATACCATCCATAATCGTTATCTGCTCCGTCTGTAACAAAGCGAATTAATAAAGCATTTCCATTACTATTTAATACAGTAGTTCCAGGTTGGTTTGAGTTTGTATAATCAGCTAATAACGGGTCGGAAGTAGATGTTCCGTCATATACATATACATGATCTCCATTAGCTAAACCAAAACGGTCAAATGATAAACTTACAGAATTGCCACATTCGGGTTGAATTAAATATGTACAATCTATATTATTTAAATAATTTTGATTGCCGCTACCATCGTTAAAAGCACCTGCTTTGCCTGTTATATTCCTTGTTCCAGTGCAAAATGTAGGGTAATTGCTTGCCGGGTAAACATTAATAACTGCACCTTGATTTAGAGTAAGATCATATCCACCAGCAACTAAGCTTGATAAATCGTAGAATCCATTTGCACTGCCACTCCATCCCCAATTCATATGAAATTGATCGCCATTGTATCCATCGCAATTCCATGCATGTCCTGAAGTTCCATCAGAGCCTTGATAAGACATAGGCCATTTGTTGTCTATTTGTTGTTTTAGCATTGCTTTCCAGTTGGCATCGGTGTAGCTACTTTTTTGTACATATTGAATATTGGTAGAATAAAAGTAATAGGTTTTTAAAGCGGTGGCAATTTTTGAGGTTGTACTACCGGAACCATCGGGACCATAATTCATATCAACAGCTACACTACAATGATATAGCAGTTTTGCGGTTTCGTCGTAATTTGTTCCATTTACTATATTTGGCATGCTGTACCAATCATAGGTTTGGGCAGCATAATTAATGGTAAGATTACCATAACCACCATTCCAATATGAATAATTAGTATGACTACCCGTGCCTTGGTTTGGGTAATTATAATATTTCATAAGTTGAGCCATTGAAACTGCAACACAGCCAACATAAACATGACCGCCCGGTCCGTTAGCATCTACGGGGCAGTATGCGTTCCATGGCGAATCTTGATTCCATGTATGTAGCAGTAAGGGTTGTATAGCTTTTTCTTTAGTTAATGATGGATTTTCAATTAAAACAGAAGCCCATTCATTTTCTATTTCAGTGTTTGCTTTTATATTATTGGTTTTCCCGTAAATAATCTGCTCCTTATATCCACCCATCCATTCTGTAAATTGTGGGGGTTGGTTAAAAACAGGATATGGTCCTTCAAAACTATAACCAATAATTGGTTTTGCTATATCATTGGCTGAAATAATAACAAAGCCTTCCGTATTATTGACATTAAATACATAGTAAACAGGTTCGTTGTTGTAAAACTCTGTGTAAACCCACGAAACGTTGATATCGCTTAATGACTTTTGAAAAAAGTTGTTTGCTTTAATGTAATATACATTTTTAGCTGCTTTTTTAGCTGTTTCGATGTCAACCTTCTTAGCATAAACACCAAAGAATGTAATAACAAAAAATAGTGATAATAAAACATGTTTCATATAATTTAAATTTAATGGTTATTCATTTGTTACAAATATAGATTAATTATATGACAAAAAAAAGAAGTAAAAAGTTGCATTTTATGATAAATAATCTAAATTATAATGCAAACCGATACTTTGTTTTCGTTCCATTGCTGCTTTGATAATAAGATAAGCCACGTTAATGGAATTCCTTAGTTCGCATAATTGGGGTGAAATTTTGGTGGTTTTGTAAAGATTTTCAGTTTCGTTGTGAAGCATTTTTAGTCGTTCAAAAGCTCTATGGAGTCGTTCGTTTGATCGTACGATGCCAACATAATTGGTCATAAGTTGCTGCAACTCTTTAAAAGTATGCGTTATCAAAATCATTTCTTTAGGGTGTGTAGTGCCTTCATCATTCCAATCAGGAATATTTTCTTGAAATGAGATAGTATCTATTTTGTTTAATGAGTCGATATATGCAAGGTGGGCAAATACAATTGCTTCTATGAGCGAGTTGGAAGCGAGTCTGTTTGCTCCATGTAAGCCGGTAGAAGCACATTCGCCTGCTGCATATAGATTATGAATGCTTGTTTGTGCTTTTTGATTTACTTTTATACCTCCGCATAAATAATGTGCAGCCGGTACAACTGGTATTGGATCTCTTGTTATATCAACATTTCTTTTTAAACATTTAGCATAAATAGTGGGGAAGTGGTCAATCAAATCGTTTTTATTTAAATGACTAGCATCTAATAAAACGTGGTCATCTCCTGTTTTTTTCAACATATAATCGATGGCTCGGGCCACTATATCGCGCGGAGCTAACTCAAGTCTGGAATCAAAATCCTTCATGAAATAATAACCATCGATAGTTTTGAGTTTTGCTCCAAAACCTCGTAATGCTTCGGTAATTAAAAAGGCAGGTCTTTCGGATGGATAGTAAAAGGCTGTAGGATGAAATTGAATAAATTCCATGTTTTCACAATAACCTTTTGCTCTGTATAGCATTGCTATTCCATCACCTGTCGCAATAGGCGGGTTCGTTGTAGTCGAGTAAATATTTCCAATTCCACCGGTTGCTATGAGTGTTATTTTCGATAAAATTGTAAATATGTTGTTCTCTTTTAAATTATGTACATAAACACCATAACATTCGATGTCGGTCATGCTTCGCTTCACTTCTTTTCCTAAATGGTGCTGAGTAATTAAATCAATAGCGAAATGGTACTCCAAAACCGTAATATTTTTATTTTCGCGAACTCTTTGCGAAAGAACTTGTTGTATTTCGTCGCCAGTTTTGTCTTTATGGTGAAGAATACGGTATTCGCTATGTCCTCCTTCGCGTGCTAAATGAAAACGGCCTTGATTGTCTTTATCGAACTGAATGCCCCATTTTATTAAATCTTCTATACGCTCGGGTGCCTCTTT
>DAOOWN010000090.1:0-6760 GCA_035371305.1 Bacteroidales bacterium | reverse complement strand
AACGACCATTCTTACTACTTCTTCGTTACAAAGGCCTGCTCCTGCTATAAGTGTGTCTTTAACATGTTTTTCAAAACTATCCGGAGTGTATGTTACCGAAGCTATACCACCCTGAGCATATTTAGTATTGGTGTCTTCTAACTTTTTTTTCGTAACAATACAAACAGTTCCTTTTTCGGCAGCTTTTAAAGCAAATGCTAATCCTGCAATGCCGGATCCCAGAATTAAAAAGTCGAATTTCATGTTAAATATTTAAATCGGATTTAATGTGTTCTATTTTTGCGGTTAATAATTGGTCTGTTTCGTCAAAATTGTTTTTTATTGTGGCCTTGGTTCCTATATAGAATTTAATTTTAGGTTCGGTACCACTTGGACGAACAGATATAATAGTTTCGTCTTCGGTGATAAATTGTAACACATCCGATTTCGGTAATAATATGGCTGTAGTAGAATGATTAAGTACATTTATTTCTTTTTGCTCTAAATAATCTTTTATTATTACGATTTTAGAATTTGCTAATGTTTTGGGTGGATTGGAGCGGAAGTTTTTCATCATATTTTTAATTTCTTCCTGACCGTTCATTCCTTTTTTGGTGATAGAAACCAAGGCTTCTTTGTATAAACCAAATTCTCGGTATATATCCATTAATATATCCCAAATGGTTTTGTTTTGGCTTCTTGCCCATGCGGCAACTTCAGCTATTAACAAACAAGCTGAAACGGCATCTTTGTCGCGAACATAGTCACCTATTAAAAAACCATAACTTTCTTCGCCTCCGCATACATAGGTTTTCTTGCCTTCGTTTTGTCTTATTATTTCAGCGATATATTTAAAGCCGGTTAGTACATCGAAAATTTCAATTTGGTATTTTTTAGCAATTTTTGTTAAAAGTTCTGTTGTAACAATGGTTTTAATTATATATTCATTTCCCTTAAATTTATTTTGCTTGCTCCATTGTTCTAAAATATAGTAGGTTAGCACAGATGCTGTTTGATTACCGTTTAATAATACAAAGTTGTTTTTTGAATCTTTTACTGCAATACCAACTCTATCGGCATCGGGATCTGTTGCAAAAACTAAATCGGCATTTATTTTTTGAGCTTTGTTTATCGCCATTTCCAAAGCCGATTTTTCTTCCGGATTCGGACTTTTTACAGTTGGAAAATTACCATCCATAATGGCTTGTTCTTCTACTATTTGAACATTTGTGAATCCGGCTCTTTTAAGAGCTTCAGGGACGAGTTTTATACCTGTTCCATGCAATGGAGTATATACAAATGCAAGATTGTTGTAGTTATGAATGATTTCTTTATTTATACTTAGTTTTAAAACTTCATCAAAATAAAGATTATCAAAATGATAATCAAGAATTTTTATGTTTTCTTTGTTTTGATTTACTTTAACTTCATCTATCGATTTAATTGCTTTAACTTCGTTTATTATATTTTTATCGTGAGGTGATATATACTGTCCACCATCATTCCCATATGCTTTGTAGCCATTATATTCTTTTGGATTGTGCGATGCTGTTATCATTACCCCGCTTATGCATCCAAGTTTTCTGACGGCAAAAGACAATTCGGGAGTTGGACGAATGTCGTCAAAAATAAAAACTTCAAAACCGTTTGATGCACAAACATTAGCAGTAGCCTCTGCAAATAATTTACTATTGTTGCGACTATCGTAAGATATTGCGATTTTTTTGGGCTCATGTGGAAATGTTTTAACAAGATAATTGCATAATCCTTGAGTTGCCATTTGAACAATATATATATTCATTCTGTTTGTTCCAACCCCCATGATACCTCTTAGCCCTCCGGTTCCGAATTCAAGATTTTCGTAAAAGGCATCTACAAGTTCGTCGGGCAAATTTATCATTCGCTCAATTTCCTTTTTTGAATGTTGGTCAATATTACTGTTAAGCCATTGTTGTGCTTTAGCTAAGGCTATGTTATATTTTTCGTTTTCCATATGTTTATTTTAGTAAAGTTAAACAATTATTTAAACTGTCTTTCCAATACGGAATATCTTGTTTGAAAGTTGTTCTGAATTTTTCGGTGTTAAGAACGCTGTATGCAGGTCGTTTGGCAGGTGTCGGATAGTCTTTGGTTAGTATCGGGTTGATTTTACAAGGCAAGTTATAATAACTTACAATGTTTTGAGCCAAATCGAACCAGGAACATACACCTTTGTTGGCATAGTGATAAATGCCTCTTTTAAAAATGTGATGATGTTTAACATTTTGATCTATGATAGTTAAAATAGCTTTGGCTAAATCTTCTGCATAAGTTGGAGAACCAACTTGGTCATATACAACATTGAGTTCGGGACGTTCTTTGGCGTATTTAAGTATGTTTTTTACAAAATTGTTTCCATAGCTTGAATAAAGCCATGAAGTTCTAATAACAATAGTATTGGCATAACGCAGTGCTTCTTCTTCGCCCATTAGTTTGGTTTTGCCGTACACGCCTATGGGGTTTGTTTTATTGTCTTCGTCGTATGGAGTATTGGAAGAACCATCAAAAACATAATCGGTAGAAATGTGAATAAAATGGGATTGAAAATTGGAAGCTAATCGTGTTAAGTTGGTAACACCTTCAACATTTATTTGTCGAGCTTTTTTTTCATCGTTCTCCGCTTTATCGACAGCTGTATATGCAGCCGTATTAATTATATAACTTACTTTTTTATTGTTAAAAAAAAGTTTTAGTTTTGAGATATCCGTTATATCAAGTTCTTCAACGTCAGTAAACGTAAAATTTAAGTCTGGAAATTCGGTTGCTAATTTTTTTATTTCGTTTCCCAGTTGTCCATTTGAACCGGTAACTAATATGGTGTTCATTTTAATTATTTTTAGTTAAAAGTAGTCGGCATATTCAAACAAAGGTAGTATTTTATCCTTTTCAGAAATGATAGCTTTATTTGTGGGGATTTTCCAATCTATCTTAAGTTTTGGGTCTGAAAAAAGTATTCCACGTTCGCTTTCTTTATTATAGAATTGGTCGCATTTATATGAAAAAACAGCAGTTTCGGATAATACGCTAAATCCGTGAGCAAATCCTTTGGGGATAAAAAACATGTTTTTTTGTTCTTCGCTAAGCTCTATTCCATACCATTTACCAAATGTTGGGCTGTTTTTTCTTAAATCTACTGCTACATCAAAAACTTTTCCCTTAACAACTCTGACTAATTTTGCTTGAGCGTATTCGCCAATTTGATAATGTAAACCTCTTACAACTCCAAACGTCGATTGCGATTCATTATCTTGAACAAAGTGATTGGTAATACCTAAGTCGAAAAATTTATTTTCGTTGTATGATTCAATAAAATATCCTCGATGGTCTTTAAAAATATCGGGTTCAATAATCAGTAAATCTTTTATAGGTGTTTCGATGATGTTCATTGTAGCTTGTATTTATCTTTAACTATATCAAGTAAATATTCGCCATAGGGGTTGTTTTTATAATTGCTTGCTAGCGATAAAAGCTGGTCTTTGTTAATAAAACCTTCGCGATACGCAATTTCTTCTATACATGCTACCTTTAATCCTTGTCGTTGCTCGATAGTAGCAATAAAATTTGATGCCTGTAATAGCGATTCGTGAGTGCCCGTATCAAGCCATGCCATACCGCGGCTTAATAATTTTACATTAAGTTTTCCTTCATTGAGATAAAGACGATTGAGATCGGTAATTTCTAATTCTCCCCGAGCAGAAGGTTTTAGCGACTTTGCCTTTTCAACTACGGTATTATCATAAAAATAAAGCCCTGTAATGGCGAAGTTCGATTTTGGATTCGATGGTTTTTCTTCAATACTGATAACTTTTCCATTTTGATCAAATTCTGCTACACCGTATCGTTCCGGATCTTTAACATAATAACCAAAAACCGTAGCTCCGTCTTTTAACTTTGCAGCATCTTTGAGCATGTTTATTAACCCATAACCATAAAAAACATTATCGCCGAGTATCATGCATGCTTCGTCATTACCAATAAATTTTTCTCCTATTAAAAAGGCTTGAGCTAACCCATCGGGCGAGGGTTGAATGGCATAACTTATATTAATTCCTAAATGTGATCCGTCGTTAAAAAGATTTTCATAGAGCGATATGTCTTTTGGCGTGGATATAATCAGTATTTCTTTAATTCCGGCCATCATAAGCACCGATAAAGGGTAATATATCATGGGTTTGTCGTAAATGGGAACAATTTGTTTTGAAATGCTTATGGTTATTGGAAATAATCGGGTGCCTGAGCCTCCGGCTAAAATTATACCTTTCATATTAATGAATATTTAGTTCGTTTCTAAAATATTGTATAGTGAGATGGAGTCCTTCTTCTAAAGGAATTAATGGTTCCCATTGATTTAGCAACTCTTTTGCTTTTGTTATGTCAGGTTGGCGTTGAGTAGGGTCGTCTTCGGGTAATGGCTTGAAAATTATTTTTGATTTTGAGTTCGTTAATTGAAGTACTTTTTCTGCAAGCTCAAGAATGGTGAATTCGCCCGGATTGCCAATATTTACAGGTCCGATGATTCTATCTGGGGTGTTCATCATTCTTACCATTCCTTCTATCAAGTCAGAGACATATTGAAAGCTTCTGGTTTGACTTCCATCGCCATATACAGTTATATCTTCGTTTTTTAACGCCTGAACAATAAAATTCGAAACAACTCTGCCATCGTTGGGGTGCATGCGAGGTCCATAGGTATTGAAGATACGTATTATTTTAATACGAACATGGTTTTGTTTGTGATAGTTCATGAAAAGCGACTCGGAGCATCTTTTACCTTCATCGTAGCATGAGCGAGTGCCAATGGGGTTAACATGACCCCAATATTCTTCAGGTTGAGGATGGATTTCGGGATCTCCATATACTTCGCTTGTTGATGCTTGCAGTATTTTTGATTTGGTCCTTTTGGCAAGTCCAAGCATATTAATCGCTCCCATTACACTTGTCTTGATGGTTTTGATGGGATTATATTGATAATGTATAGGTGAGGCAGGGCAAGCTAAATTATAAATTTCGTCAACTTCCAGAAAAATGGGATTTATTACATCGTGACGAATTAGCTCAAAATATGGATGATTTTGGAGATGACTGATGTTTTGTTTAGATCCGGTAAAAAAGTTGTCTAAGCATATAACTTCGTTATTCTCATTTAAAAGTCGTTCGCACAAATGAGAACCAATAAATCCGGCACCACCGGTAACAAGAATTCGTTTACGTATCATGATTGCTTATTTTCTGCCTAATCCGTAATATATAAATCCGGCTTCTCTTATTTCAGAAGGTTCGTAAATGTTTCTACCATCAAAAATTACGGGTTCGCTCATTAGTTCTTTCATTTTATTTAAATCGGGTATTCTGAACTCATTCCATTCAGTAACAAGTATGAGTCCGTTTACATTTTTCAGTGCATCGTATGGATTTTGAGCATATTCAATGGTGTTGCCTATTCTGCGTTTACTTTCGTCCATTGCTACCGGGTCGTATGCTATTATTCCGGCTCCATGTTGTTTCAATTCCTTAATAATGGCTAATGATGGGGCTTCTCTCATATCGTCGGTATTCGGTTTAAAAGATAATCCCCACATTGCAAATTTTTTGTCTTTTACGTTTTGATTGAAATGCGCTAGAACTTTTTTTGCTAATATTACTTTCTGTTCTTCGTTTACTTCGTCAACCGATTTTAATACTTGAAATTCGTAATTATATTCTCTCGTAGTTCTAATAAGTGCTTTAACATCTTTTGGAAAACAAGATCCACCGTATCCGGCTCCGGCATATAAAAATTTGCTCCCAATTCGTGGATCACTTCCGATTCCTTTGCGAACCATATTTACATCTGCTCCTACCAATTCGCAGACTCTTGCTATTTCGTTCATAAAACTGATACGTGTCGCAAGCATTGCATTTGCTGCATACTTTGTTAGCTCTGCTGATGCAATGTCCATAAAAACAATGGGATGATTGTTTAAAATAAAGGGTTTATATAACTTACGCATTACTTTTTCAGCTTCTTGCGATTCAACTCCAATTACAATTCTATCCGGACGCAAAAAGTCTTCAATGGCATTTCCTTCTTTTAAGAACTCAGGATTAGAAACCACATCAAAAGCATAATTTACATTTCTTTTTTGTAGTTCATTTTGTATGGTTGCTTTTACTTTTTGGGCTGTGCCAACGGGAACAGTACTTTTATTTACTATTACCATGTAATGGTCTAAGTGTTTACCAATTTCCGATGCAACTGCCAACACATATTGCAAATCTGCCGAACCGTCTTCGTCGGGGGGGGTGCCAACTGCTATAAATGCAACTTCCGCTTCTTTTATACTTTCGGCTATGCTTGTGGTGAAAAACAATTGTCCTTTTTCTTTGTTTTTGATTACCATGGGCTCTAATCCCGGTTCGTAGATGGGTATGATTCCTTTATTAAGTTTTTGAATTTTACTTTCGTCAATATCTACGCATGTAACGCTTACGCCTGTTTCTGCAAAACATGTACCTGATACTAAACCAACATATCCGGTTCCAATCATTGAAATTTTCATAAAAAAATCGTTTTAATTTAATTCACAAAAATAAGAACCTTTCCGATATTAAACAATCATGAGCTAAAAAAAAGATTTTGATAAAAATAGTTAATTTGTAATTAAATGAGAAATATTTATTGGTTAATTGCGTTTTTTGTATTATATTTGCGGTTTGAACCTATGTCGTTTAGAAAAATACAAATAATTGATAATAAGTCGAT
>DAOOWN010000089.1:0-11631 GCA_035371305.1 Bacteroidales bacterium | reverse complement strand
CAGGTGGAGCCAGTAGTGTTAGAGCATGGGCAGTACGAAGTTTAGGACCCGGTCCATTCAATAATACTACAAATCAAAATATTTATAATCAAACTGCGGATATTAAAATAGAAGGCAACTTAGAATATAGGTTCAAGTTATTTTGGGTAATAGAACCTGCCCTATATGTTGATGTTGGAAACATTTGGGATATTTACAAAAAAGAAAACCGAGAAAATGGTGTTTTTAAACTTGATAGATTTTACAATGATTTGGCAATTGGTTATGGATTAGGCTTACGATTTAACTTTAGCTTCTTTATTTTTAGAACTGATTTTTCGCTCAAAGGCAAAGACCCTGCTGAAAGCATTGGAAATCGCTGGTTATTTATTCAACGCAAGCCTTTAAGAGACGATCTTACTATAAATATTGGAATTGGTTACCCATTCTAAAAATCAAAAAAAAATCCCGAAACAAAAAACTTCGGGATATTCTGTTGCGGAGAGAGGGGGATTCGAACCCCCGGTTCCTCTATCGAAGAACAACGGTTTTCGAGACCGCCGCATTCGACCACTCTGCCATCTCTCCAAGATGTTATTATAAAAGAACCTTTATAAACTAAAACTCCCCCTTACGAAAGAGGGAGCAAAAGTAGTAAATTTTTCAATACATTTATTTATTCTTTTCCGCTAATACTGCCTTTTTTTACAAAATTCTTTCCACCAATAGCCTTACGACCCACATAAACATTTACACAACCACTATAATTAGGATCACCTGCAGGAACCGTTACCCGAACTATATAGCGAGCACTTTTAGCAGGAGTTAATTCAAAATAAGGTGTTTTGTTTTGTTGTTTATTGTCATACAATACTTTATCTACCGAGATACGTTCAGTATTCCAAATGGTGTCAATATTAACCTGACGACTTTTAATAATCAATTCACCATTTTTATCTGTTTTGTAATCGCCATACTCGTTAAGCTCATAAACTAAGGTTGTATCTTTTTTTATTTTTTCTATTGTTCTCTTTGTTTTACGTTCGGGTTGAACAATCTTCCATGAAATATTACCTAGTTTTGCATCGCTACAAACAAACATTCTATATTTCTGTCCGCCATACAAAACCACATTAACACTAGCCGTATCACCGGGCACTAATTTGGCATAAGATGATTGACTCCTATAATCAAAATCTTCCATATAATCATCACAAAACTTTTTGCGTTCGCATTGACCAAAAAGCTGTAAACTGCTTACTACAGTTAATATTGATATTAAAATGATATTTATTTTCATATTCATTCCTCCTTGGTTAAGCTATAAATAATGCACGTATGGCTTTTACTTTCATAACAATTTCTTCGTATTGTTTTTGAGTAATTGCTACATCCGTATTGTCAAGCAATTTATCATACGATTGTTGTAAATCTAAAAGTTTATCCATTATTTCTTTAAACTCAGGATCGTCTTTAACATATTGGAAAAGTTCTAAAATATTTTCGAGCAAGAGCCCCTGATCTGCTATTCGAACTACAATTTCATTATTTGCATCAAATTTTGGAACAGATTTGATGGCTAGATTTACGCTTTCAATCCAAGCACCGGTAACCATAAGAGGCAACAAATCTTCTTTCCCTTGTTGTTCCAGAAAACGCACTGCAGTAGCATAGGAATCGTTCGAAATCTGATACAACGAATCGCTATTGCTCATATTTTGGTCAATACGTTTAACAATCTTTTCGTCAAACCCTTCGGTTAGTCCTAATTCGTCAGCCATTTTCTTGGTAACCGAAAAATACGAAAAAGTTTCTTTATTTTGCTTAAAAACAGTACAATAAGCCAAATCGGAAGCGTAAATACCAAGGTTTAGTGCTTTTTTGTGCTTTGAGATGTATTTTGAATGATTATCAATAGAATTCAGATTTTCTTTGGCATATTTTGCATCTGCATTATACATGAAAATATAAAGTTCAATGGGAGAAGGAACTTTAACAGCCGTTTTTTGTAAATCTGATTCCGTTTCGCTGCTATCTACCAATAAAGAATTGGAAGGTGGAACACTGTCATTGCACGAAAACAATATGGCAAAGGCTGCTATTAACAGACTAAAAAATAATTTTTTTACTAACATAAGCATTCTTGTTTTTGTGTGTAAAAATAAATCAAATTATCTTTAAGAAAAAATTTTATGTTTAAAATTATTCAATTTCTTTTCATTCTGTTTTTGTTTTTTCGTGTCAATGCTCAGCAAAGTGCTATTGACTTTACGTTGAGAGATGTTTGGGGTATTGAACGGAATTTATACAATGCCTTAGACAGCGGAAAAATCGTAGTTCTCGACTTTTTTATTACGAACTGTGGAACGTGCCAAATTAATACGCCCAAGCTTGATACCATTTGGAACACTCTCGGACACAACGGCGATTCCTTGTGGATATGGGGTATAGAAAGCTCGGGACGAAACGATAGCGAGGTAATTGCATTTATGCAGCAATATCAAGCATCTTATCCTTGTTTTAGTACTATGAATGACACCGTTGTTACCACAGCTTATAATATCACTTACACGCCTCAATATATGGTTGTTTGCCCGGACAAAACCATGAAACAAGTAGGAATAAATAACGTTACAGCTGCCATTAACGGCTGTAAAACTCTTTCCTACTCTTTACAAAGCTTAAATAATGTTGTTACTATACAAAATAAACAAATTTCATTTCCAACCAATACCCGTTATTGGCAACTTTATACCATACATGGCATTATGATTGAAAACTCTACATTTTCGGATAAAACCATATCGCTGAGTTATTTGAATAATGGCTTGTATATAGTAAAGTGGTATGATGGGAACAATTTTTACACCCAAAAATTATGTTTGTTTTAAAGTAACATTTATCTTTGTCAAACGTTCTAAGTAAAATTTTAAAACCATTTTTATATGAAAAGCTTTTTTAAATATGTATTTGCTACTATTGTTGGTATCTTACTATTAAACATTATTTTATTTTTATTGTTTTTAGGATTAATTGCCTCCATTGCTCCTTCAGAAAAACCTGTAAAAATTAAACCGAACTCCATTTTACATCTAAAACTAGATTATGCTATTGACGAACGAACCAACGACAATCCTTTTAAATCCATTTCCTTTACCAATTTCAAAAGCGAAAAAAATTTGGGCTTAAACGACATTTTATTCAACCTTCATAAAGCCGCTGAGGACCCTAATATTAAAGCCATATATTTAGATGTTACAAATTTTGAAGCCGGAATGGCAACAGTCGAAGAAATACGTAATGCCATATTAACTTTTCGCCGCGAAAGTAAGAAACCGGTTATAGCTTATACCGATTATTATACTCAATTATCGTATTACCTATGTTCGGCAGCGGACAAAATATACATGAATCCGCAGGGCGTAGTAGAATTTAAAGGATTAAGTTCCGAAATTTTATTTTTTAAAAATGCGTTAGAAAAATTAGGCATAGAACCAATTGTGATACGTCACGGTAAATTTAAAAGTGCCGTCGAGCCATTTATACTCGACAAAATGAGCCCTGAAAACAAAGAACAAACTATTACCTATGTCAAATCTATTTGGGATTATATGCTTTCGCAAATCAGCCAAGACAGAGGCATTCCTGTAGAACGTCTGAACATTATTGCCGACAGTCTTTTATTAGACAATGCGGATAATTGTGTAAAGTATGGCTTTGTTGATGGTTTAAAATATTACGATGAAATTCTTAAAGAATTTTGTCAATTAAGCAAGGTAAGGAATTCCGAACATATTGCTTGGGTTGAAATGAATGAGTATTCAAAAGTTCCGGCAAAATATGTTCCCGGACAAAAAGATAAAATTGCCGTTTTATATGCAGTAGGACAAATTGATATGGGAAAAAGCGAAGACGATAAAATCGGAGGTAACGATTTAGCAGAAGAAATACGTAAAGTACGTGAAAACAAATCGATAAAAGCGTTGGTTTTGCGTGTAAACAGTCCCGGTGGAAGTGCATTGGCTTCGGAAGTTATTTGGCGCGAAGTGTTACTTACCAAGAAAGTAAAACCCGTAATTGTAAGCATGGGCGATGTAGCGGCTTCGGGTGGATATTACATCTCATGCCCGGCAGACGTTATTGTTGCCAACCCGACTACCATTACCGGCTCTATTGGCGTTTTTGGTCTAATGTGGAACGGACAAAAACTGCTAAACGACAAATTGGGTTTAACGGTTGACGGAGTACAAACCAACGAAAACTCAAATCTTGGTTCTGTGTTTAGACCCATTAAACCCTATGAACAACAAGTAATTCAAAAAGGAGTAGAACAAATTTACGGTGTTTTTATCAGCCATGTAGCCGATGGTCGTAAAAAAACAACTGCCGAAGTAGATAGTATCGGACAAGGAAGAGTTTGGAGCGGTGTAAATGCAAAACAAATTGGCTTGATAGACGAATTTGGAGGATTAGAAAAAGCTATTGAAATAGCTAAAGATAAAGCCGGTATAAAAGGTAAAATTCGTCTGATTGAATTACCCGAAAAACTTCCATTTTTTGAACAAATTTTGAAAGACATGCAAGAAAATACTCAAACTTCGATACTCGAAAAAGAATTTGGTCCTTTGGCACGTTATGTAAAATCGTTTAAACAACTTAACACGCTTAAGGGTGTTCAAGCTCGCATGCCCTACGATATATACATTTACTAAAACTCAACAATGAAAATTAGTTTATTTGTTATTGCTTTTTCTTTTCTCATTAACTTCACTTTAGCTCAACGCTTTACTATAAGCGGTTATGTCAGTGATGTAAAAACAGGCGAAAAGCTAATTTCTGCATCCGTTTACGACACCATTAGTAAAAAAGGAGCCATTACCAATAACTACGGATTTTATAGCTTAACTCTTCCCGAAGGCAATGTTGCACTTATTGTTTCATACTTAGGCTACTCGCCAAAAGCAGAACTTTTTGACCTTAATAGCAATACTACAAAAAATATAGCCCTCCACCCTACTATTGAACTTAAAGAAGTTGAAGTGGTAGCCGAACGCGAAACCAAACACGTTGAGTCGAGCCAAATGAGCATTACACAAATACCCATACATACCATAAAATCGCTGCCCGTTTTTTTCAGCGAAGCAGATATTTTAAAAACGATTCAGCTTTTACCCGGCGTTCAGTCGGGCGGCGAAGGAACTTCCGGACTTTATGTACGAGGAGGTGGTCCTGACCAAAATTTGATCTTGCTCGATGGAGTACCGGTTTACAACTGCGACCATCTTTTCGGCTTTTTTTCAGTATTTAATTCGGATGCTATTCAAAACATCACTTTAATTAAAGGAGGCTTTCCGGCTCGTTATGGAGGACGATTGTCGTCTGTACTCGATATTCGGATGAAAGAAGGTAACTTAAACGAATTTCATGGGACTTTTTCCTTGGGATTGATTTCTTCAAAATTTATGCTTGAAGGTCCATTGGCAAAGAATAAATCATCGTTCGTTGTTTCAGCTCGCAGAACCTACATTGACATTTTAGCTCAGCCCATAATTCGCTCAATGGGCAATGGAACATCGGGCGGTTATTATTTTTATGATATAAACAGCAAGTTTAACTATATTTTTAGCGATACAAACCGATTATTTTTAAGTATTTATTGGGGAAATGACAAAGCTTATTCTAAATATAAAGATAAATACATTGACCAAGGAACAAGTTACGAAAACAAAGAAAAAGCATCGTTGGGATGGGGCAACATGATAACGGCTATTAGGTGGAATCATCTCTTTAACCCAAAATTATTTAGCAACGTAACGGCAACCTTTAGCCGCTATCGTTTTCAGGTAGGACTTGAAAGCAATAACCAACAAAACGACAACGGAACCATTTCAAATTCAGAGTATGCATATAAATATTTTTCGGGTATTTACGATTTTGCCGGTAAGATTGATTTCGATTATCATCCATCACCCAACCACAATATCATTTTTGGAGTCTCCGAAATTTATCACACTTTTTCGCCGGGCGTAAATGTATTTAAAGGCGAACAAAACAATGACCCTAGTACTAAAATAGACACAAGTTTTGGAAATTCAAATATTTATGCAAACGAAATTGCCTTATTCTTTGAAGACGACATTAACATCAACGCATTATTCAAAGCCAATATTGGAATTCATCAGAGCATGTTTTTGGTAAGAAATAAATTTTATTCTAACACGCAACCTCGCCTGTCGCTTAGATATTTAATGCACGAAAACTGGTCGCTCAAAGCGGCGTATACTCAAATGAACCAGTACATCAACTTGCTAAGCAACAGCGGAATAGGCTTACCAACAGACTTATGGTTACCCTCTACCGACCGCATTAAACCACAAGCTTCACAACAATGGGCATTGGGAGTTTTTAATGTTCCGGCCAAAGGATATGAAGCCAGCGTTGAATTATATTACAAAACCATGAAAAATTTAATCGAATATAAAGAGGGAGCAACTTTTTTCTCCGAGGGCGAATCGTGGGAAGACAAAATTGAAATGGGCAATGGCCGGGCATACGGAGCCGAATTCTTTATCAAAAAAACTAAAGGGAAAACAACCGGATGGATTGGTTACACACTGGCTTGGTCATGGCGAAAATTTGAAAACCTTAACTTCGGGAAAGCCTTTCCTTACCGATACGACCGAAGACATGACATAAGCATTGCCATAACCCATACCATCGACGAACAATTTGACATAGGTGCTGTATGGGTTTATGGAACCGGAAATGCCGTTTCACTCCCTATTGAACAATATCCAATGCTTGAATTTCCATCCATGCCACAAAACAACTATTATACAGAATATGATTACAATAATGTTCAATATTATGACGGCAGAAATGGATTTAGAATGCCTGCATATCACCGACTTGACTTAAGTTTTAACATGCACAAGAAACTAAAAAAAGCTACTCGTACATGGAGTATCGGGATTTATAATGTTTATAATCGCAAAAATCCATATTACCTCTACTTTGGATATGATGACCAAGGAAGAAAACGCTTAACACAAATCAGCCTTTTCCCTATAATTCCATCATTTTCATATAGTTTAACATTTTAATCGGGAAGCAATGAAATCAAACAAAAACATCCATGTATTCATTCTCGTCATCACGATTTTGTTGTTTTTCTCGTGCAAAAAATACCTTGACATGGATATTATTGACAAAGGACGAAAACCTGTTGTAAATGCCCTTCTTATTGCCGACTCCGTTCCGTATATTAAAGTTTATCAGAGTACCCATATACTCGACAATAGCCAAAGCTCATTGATTACAAATGCCGAAGTTCTTTTAACTTCTAATCTTCAAAACACCTATACACTTCCTTATTCAAGTGTATCGCAACAATATATAAATCCAAGTATCCACGTCCACGAAGGCGATAAAATCAAGCTTAACATCAACACATCCATTGGAAACGCTGAAACAGAGGTTGTAATCCCCTCCAACATCTCCATTTTTAACATCGACACATTTCCGTACTACGATCATTCGGGCTATCAACATGGAATAGAAATTAAATTAAGTTTTAAAGACCCCGCCCAATCAAAAGATTATTATATACTTTATACTTTAAACGGTCCGAATGTTTCAACAACTAGTTATGAAGGAAATGATCCCGCAATCGAAGAAATGAGCAACCGTTTATTTATAGACGATTTAACTTTCAACGGAAAGCAGAAAAATATTTCTCTCGTTTTTTATAACAATTTTGATATGTACTCATCGAATATGTTATATATTTGCCTAATGCATGTTGATGAAAATTATTATAAATACGCTTATTCGGTTTATAAACAGCAAGAAACAGGAAATTCACCCTTTTCAGAACCGGTTATTGTTTATAATAACATAAAGAACGGATATGGAATAGGCGGAGCTGCTAATATATTCAAAGACAGTATTGATATAAGTTCTATTTTAATCAGAAAAAAAATTAACTTAAAATAAATCATTATGGAACAGAATCAAAATGCTTTATTTGTAAACGAAAACATGAAAAACGATTTATTGTCGATGTCGAAATGGTTAAAATTTTTAGCCATACTTGGTTTTATTGGCGTAGGATTTATGATCGTTGCTGCAATCATTATGTTTATCTCCGGAGTGTTTATTGGCTCTATAATGAATACTTATAATTCATATAACGCATATGAAAACATCTTTATTGGCTCATCCTTTTTTATTATCTTTTCTCTTGTATATTTGGGTTTAGCGGTTGCTTATTTTTTCCCCATTCTTTATCTCATGAATTCAGCAATAAAACTAGGGAAAGCAGTTAAAGAAAACCTACAGGAATCGTTAGAATCTGGCATCCATAATCTAAAAGCCCATTTTAAATATATGGGTATCATGATCATCGTTGTCTTTTCGCTATATATTGTATTTATTTTAGGAATAGTGATTTTTGCGGGAATCAAAGCTACACAAGGTATTTATTAGCTTACTATTATTAATTATTTCCAATAGAAATGTATTAACCTTATATCATTCTATTGCCCTCTTTTCTTGTTAAACGATGAAGAATGGGGTCTGTTTTGATTCTGTTTTTTTGCAGCGAAAAATTCTTGCTTTCGGCGTTGCTTTTCTTTTTCAAACTCTTTTTTTTCTTTATCATTCATGGGTCTGTCTGTTTGTGGGAAGGGATTGTTTTTTATAACTTCAAGTTTGATACGAATAAGTTTTTCGATTTCTTTTATAAATTCATTTTCTTCGGGTTCGCATAGGGATATGGCAGTTCCATTTTCACCGGCTCTCCCTGTTCTTCCAATTCTGTGAACATACGTTTCTGCAACATTAGGAATGTCGTAATTTATTACATATTGCAACTTATCAATATCAATTCCTCTGGCTGCTATATCTGTGGCGACCAAAACTCTTACCTCACCTTCCTTAAAATCATTTAATGCTTTTTGACGTTGATTTTGCCCTTTGTCTCCATGAATGGAAGCTGTCTTTATTTTTACTTTCTGCAACTCCCGGGCTATTCTATCGGCACCATGTTTCGTTTTTGTAAAAAGCAATACCTGATCAATTTTTTCATCCTGAAGAATATAAAAAAGTAACTCCTTTTTATGACTTCTGTTGGTATAATATAGAAATTGGCGAATGGTTTCAGCAGTTGAGCTAACAGGGCTTACTTCAACTTTTTCAGGATTTTTAAGTATTTTTTTTGACAATTCGACAATATTTGCAGGCATTGTTGCAGAAAAAAACAGCGATTGCCTATTAACAGGCAAATGTGTAATTATTTTGCGTATATCGTTGATAAACCCCATATCGAGCATTCTATCAGCTTCGTCAAGCACAAAATATTCGATATCGTTAAGATGAACTATGCCCTGATTCAACAAATCTAAAAGCCTACCCGGCGTTGCTACTAAAACATCCACACCTTTGTTTAAAGCATTTGTTTGCGAAAGCTGATTCACACCTCCAAAAATGACCGTATTTCTAACTCCAGTATATTTTCCGTATATTGTAAAACTTTCGCCAATCTGTATTGCTAACTCTCTGGTTGGTGTAATAACAAGAGCCTTAATACCGCGATGGTGTTTTTGTTTATAAAAACCCTTATAAAGGTGTTGTAAAATTGGTATAGCAAAAGCAGCTGTTTTACCTGTCCAGTCTGAGCACTTCCTAAAACATCGTTGCCGTGTAAAATAAGTGGTATAGCTTTTTCTTGAATGGAGGTTGGTTCTATATATTGTTCTTCCTTTAGAGCTTTTAATATTGGCTCTATGATTTCTAAGTCTTTAAATTGCATTGTTTTGATTTTAATTTTATCTCTGTTATTTAAGAGAAAAGGGTAGTATAAATGATTAAAAAACAAAGGTAAGCATTAAAAACAATAAAGTTAGTATAATTTGAATCTGCTTACCAAATTTATTTCAATTTATCTATTTTTAACCATCTTTATATTAAAGATGTGTTCATTTGAAAATATTTCTAATAAATATATAGAATTAGGCAAATGATCTACTTTTAACGTTTCATTTTGAATCGTTTTTCTGCTAGCTTCAAACACTGTTTTTCCTTCGATTGTTTTTAGCCTTATAGAAACATTGTTCAACGGCTCAGGTAAAGTAATATTTATGATTTGACAAAATGGATTCGGGAATATTTTAATATCCTCATTCATTATCGAATTGCTTGCTACGCCGAGTATATCGTTATAACGTTGTGTAAATTCCTCAGTAAACTGATTCGCTAAAATAAAATCATGAATAATTACCGTATTTTCGTCATTATCCTCTTCTGCAGAATTGGTCCAGTTGTGAGAACCGGTAACTACAATAGGATCAGAATTTTGATAAAAAGCATCTATAATGCAATATTTATGGTGAAAATCGTAAGGCAATGAAGCATGCGATAAGACTTGAATTCCATTATTCAATAATTTTTGATATTCTGAACCGATATAATTAACATTTTCGATAATGGCCCTTACCTGCACCCCTCTTTGTTTTGCAGCCACAACCGCATCGCCCAAATCATTGTTGATAAATGTAAACATGGCAATGTCGATAGTAAAATCGGCTGTATTTATGGCATCCACTATTTTTGAAGTAGTGCCGTCGCTTGGGGAAAAATATAGCTGAACCGGAATAGTGGAAACGACAAACTGATGTTGAGTATTATCTGTTTTATTCGGACCAAACTTACTTAAAGTTGAATTGGGTTGACTACCCGTACTCCCCCACATTTCGTTAAACTCAAGAATATAATTCGCAGCCAATATGCTGTCTTGAATAATGATCACATTATTAAAATCGTCGAACATACTTCCCGACCCGAAATTCATAGAACCTGTAAAAACGGTCTTTGAGTCAAGAACAATGAATTTATTGTGCATAACATTTGTGTTGAGAGAAGCTTGACGGGTCAACACAGGTATATTACTGTTAAGAGCACTTAATGCCGTATTTAAACTATTGGAGCTTGTTATATACCTAACAACACATCCTCTTAATAAAGCATTGTTCAAGGCATTTACTATTTTTGTACTACCATTATCCCAAACAGCTATGTCAATCGTTTCGTTGGCTTTGTTAATTAAAGAGACAATAGTATCTTCTAAATTGGGCGAATATACACCATCGGTAAAAGAAGAGGCAGTCAAGTTTACCGGATGATTAAAAAAAGCTTTAATACTTTGTGCTTTAGAAAATATACTTCCCAAAAGCAGAAATAATAGTGTTATCGTTTTACAAAACATTCTGTTTATTTTTCTAAATAATATCAATTTAATTTGTCACATCTCCACCAAATCACAATAAGCTAATATTTAATTCTTTATTAAAATTCATCAAATCATTCTTTAATACATCCAAATTGTTTGATTTGCAAATAGGCATAATCTTTTTACCCTCAGAATCAAATAAAAATATTCTGTAATCACTTATTTGTGTATCTATAATTCTATTGCTTCTACTATATGTTCTCCATTTCTTGTTAGATTTAACAATGCCAATTTTCATGTCGTCTTGTATCGTTACACATTTACCAATTGGTATCACCCCAAAAATATTATTATTAAATCTTATTCGTTTTTTTTCTATATTAATAGTTGTTCCGGTGTTTGAAAATCCTAAAAAAAATCCTATT
>DAOOWN010000088.1:0-12037 GCA_035371305.1 Bacteroidales bacterium | reverse complement strand
AGCTCTTCGTCTGAATATCTGGTTTTCTCTGACATAGTATGATAGTTTTAAAGGGTTTATGCTTTTAATACTTGAATTCTTAATTCTAAATTATTATCAATTTCTACGAGTTGAGAATTATTTTGTTCCATATTTTCAATAATTTTTACATCTAAAGCTAATGTTTGAGAAGTAATGTAATTTTTATGTCTTTCAACTGCTTTTTCTACCAACTCGTTTTTTTCAAGGTAAATGTTAATCTTATCTGTTACTTCAAAGCCACTCTCTTTTCGAATATTTTGAATTCGATTGATTAATTCGCGTGCGATACCTTCTTGTTTCAATTCGTCCGTAACCATAATGTCTAAAGCCACGGTTAAGTTTCCTTTTGATGCAACAAGCCATCCCGGCATATCTTGAGTTAACAATTCAACATCATCAATTGTAATAATAAATTTTTCGCCATCATTTTCAAACTCAAATTGTTTTTCAATTTCAAGTTTACGTATATCACTTTGGTTAAAATTATTTAATTTATTGGTTAAGGCTTTCATGTGTTTGCCCATTTTTTGACCCAATACTTTAAAGTTAGGTTTAATTTTCTTAACAATTATTTCAGAGTCAGCATCAATAAATTCTAAGTCTTTAACATTAACTTCGGTTAAAACAATATCTTTTACCTTTTCAATTTGTTCCACAAATTTTTTATCCAAAGCCGGAATCAACATTTTGCTCAAGGGTTGACGCACTTTAATATTTACTTTTCTACGAAGAGATAAAACGAGTGATGTAATATCTTGAGCATGTTGCATTCTTTCCTCTAACAATGAATCAACTAACGAAGCATTATATTCAGGGAAAAAAGAATGATGAACAGATTGTACTTTTTCTGCTTCATTGCGGTTTAAATCACTAAAAAGTTTTTCGGAATAAAATGGAGCAATAGGAGCCATTAATTTTGTTACCTGATATAAGCATTCGTATAAAGTTTGATAAGCGGCCATTTTATCATCGTTTATGGTACCACCCCAAAAACGCTTACGGTTTAAACGAACGTACCAATTGCTTAAATGATCCATTACGAATTCCTGAATTAAACGTCCGGCTTTTGTCGGTTCATATTCTTCGTAACTATCTTTAACGTTTTTAATGAGCGTATTTAATAATGAAATAATCCAGCGGTCAATTTCGGGTCTTTTTTCTAAAGGAACAACTGGTTCATTTCCGGTAAACTGATCGATGTTTGCATAAAGAGCAAAGAAGGAATAGGTGTTATATAAGGTGCCAAAAAATTTACGCTTAACTTCATCCAATCCTTCCATATCAAACTTTAAATTATCCCATGGCTGAGAATTGGTCATCATATACCACCTTAAAACATCTGCTCCGTATTTTTCTATTACTTCAAACGGATTTACTGCATTGCCAAGGCGTTTAGACATTTTATTACCATTTTTATCTAAAACAAGTCCATTTGAAACAATGTTTTTATACGCTACCGAATCAAAAAGCATAACTGCCAGTGCATGCAACGTAAAGAACCAACCACGAGTTTGGTCAACGCCTTCAGCAATAAAATCTGCCGGAAATAATTTATTAAAATCGTCTTTATGTTCAAACGGATAATGCCATTGTGCATATGGCATAGCGCCGGAATCAAACCAAACATCAATCAGGTCGGATTCGCGATGCATAGGTCTGCCATCAGACGACACAAGAACTATATTATCAACAAAGGGTTTATGTAAATCGAGTTTATTGTAATTGTCTTTAGAAAAATCGGTCGGATTAAAGTCTTTCAATGCATTTTCTTTCATAAATCCTGCAGCTACAGATTTTTCAATTTCTGCTTTTAGCTCAGCCACTGAACCAATGCATTTCATTTCTTTGTAATCTTCTGTAGCCCATATCGGAAGCGGAGTTCCCCAATAACGAGAACGTGACAAGTTCCAGTCCAACAGATTTTCGAGCCATTGACCAAAACGGCCGAAGCCGGTTGATGCCGGTTGCCAGTTAATGGTTTTATTGAGTTCAATCATACGGTCTTTCAAAGCCGTTGTTTTTATAAACCACGAATCTAACGGATAATAAAGGATAGGTTTATCGGTTCTCCAGCAATGAGGGTAGCTATGTTCGTATTTTTCAATCTTGAAAGCTTTGTTTTCTTTTTTCAGCATGATGGCAATTTCAACATCAACAGATTCAGGATGTCTATTGCTTTCGTCTTCATATTCCTGTTTTACAAAACGTCCGGAAAACTCGCCACAGCCTTCAATAAATCGCCCCTGCTTATCTACTAATGTTAATGTTCCAAGTCCGTATATCTTTGACATTCTGAAGTCGTCGGCACCAAAGCTCGGAGCAATATGAACGATTCCTGTTCCATCTTCAGTTGTAACGAAATCGCCAATCACCACTTTAAAAGCATCGCCGTTATCGGGTTGATGCCAGGGGATAAGCTGTTCGTAACGCATTCCTTCGAATTCTATTCCTTTATAAGTAGCTAGAACTTTATAAGGGATAAGCTTGGAGTCTTCTTTAAATTCAGAGAAATCCAATTCTTTTGCTTTTTCATTAAAATATGCCGAAATTCTTTCGCTAGCAAGAATTACTGTAACTTTTTGGCGGGTATAAGGGTTAAATGTAAGAACTTTTGAATATTCGATATTTTCGCCAACGGCTAAAGCGGTATTGGATGGCAATGTCCATGGGGTTGTGGTCCAAGCCAAGAAATATAAGTCCGTTTCAATACCTTCGAAAAGACGAGAAGATAATTCGTTCTTTACGATTTTAAATTGAGCTGTAAGCGTTGTGTCTTTTACGTCTCTGTAGCATCCGGGCTGGTTAAGCTCATGTGTACTTAAACCGGTGCCGGCAGCAGGCGAATAGGGCTGAATGGTATATCCTTTATATAGTAATCCTTTATCAAATAATTGTTTTAAAAGCCACCATAGAGTTTCGATGTATTTATTGTCGTATGTAATGTAGGGATCGGACATGTCAACCCAATAACCCATAATATCCGTGAGTTTTTCCCACTGATCGGTGTATTTCATTACGTCTTTTTTGCAAAGAGCGTTATATTCTTCAATGGAAATTTTCTTTCCGATATCGTCTTTACGAATACCTAATGCTTTTTCAACACCGAGTTCTACCGGCAGACCGTGTGTATCCCAACCTGCTTTTCTGTTCACTTTAAAACCCTGCATGGTTTTGTACCGGCAGAAAAGGTCTTTAATAGTGCGGGCCATAACATGGTGAATACCGGGAGTTCCGTTTGCAGAAGGAGGTCCTTCGTAAAAAACAAAATCGGGATGACCTTCACGAACTTCTAGACTTCTGCTAAAAGTTTTATTTTCCTCCCACCATTTCAGTACTTCATTATTAATTGAAGCTAAATCAAGCTGCTTATATTCGTTAAAGTGTTTTGACATAAAATTTTTTTTAAAGGTGCAAAGATAATAAAACTATGCAGAATTTAATGCAATTATGTTCAGTGGTATTAATCGTCGGTTTAATGAATCTGTGTTGTGGAGGAATTATACACTAGGTACAGCTTAGTAGGTACAGGTTATTAATATACAGGCAATTACGTGGTTTTTCAGTAGACCCTAATGTAAAGATATAATTGTAAGTTGTTTAGAGCTAAACTGATTTTAAAACATTTAAATATATTTCTTTATTCGCCTCAACAGAAAATTTTTCCAAAACAGTTTTTCTGGCATTCTTGCCTAATTCGCGAGCGAAATCAATATCATTTATTATATGAAGGATGTATTCTACCCATTTTTGAATATCGTTTTTCTCAACCAGAAAGCCATTTTTGCCATGATTTATTATTCTGTAATTAGCTCCGATAGCTGTTGCTATGGTTGGAATTCCCAATGCCATGTATTGTAATGCTTTTAATCCGCTTTTCCCATATACCCACTGTTCAAATGGCAAGGGGTAAACTCCTATATCAAAACGCATCAGGTCATTTACTTCATTTTCAAGATTCCAAGAAATGGCTTCCGTCTTAATGTTTTTATTTTCGAATGAAAAATCTTTATTCCCAATAACTAAAACTTTAAACTCTATTCCTTTATTTAACAATTCTTGGAAAACGGGTTCCAGTAATTTCAGATAAATTGATGTGCTGTGGCTGCCACTCCATCCGATAATAATCGGTTTATTAAAAGTCAGAAATTCTTTAATTTTATAAGTATCCGTGTTGATAGTAGATGATATATCGGTGGTTTTGGGGTTGAATTTATGCACAAATTTGTCCAGAACAGGAGTGCAGGTAATTACATGATCTGCTATCCGCATTAAAAAAATCATTTTCTGAGTTCCTTTTAGTGCTTTAAAGCTTTTGTTGGCATCGCTGGAATGTCCCAAAAAAACCATATCGTCTATATCGTAAATGATTTTTTTTGAAAAAAACTTCACCAACCTCTCGAACAATGGAGGCCCCAAGGGTGTTACCCATAAATGCACGTATACAATATCATATCGGTATAATCTGAACAAATCCAGAAAACGAATAAAATAACCAATTAAAGTAAAATATGCTTTTTTAAAAAAATAACCTTCTTTATAAAGTATTTTCCAAAATTGTTTTGTAACAAATGAAGATACAGTAACTTGAAAACCATTCTCCTCAAAATAATTGTAATATTGCTCAAACTTAAGTCGTTGACTAGGTGCGCAATTCATCGGGTAAGGACAAAGAACCAATATTTTCTTTTTTTTATTGGTTTTCATTTAATACCTTTTTATATACTTTAAAATATGTATCTACTGCTAAGGGCAAATTATATATTTCTTTGGCTTTTTCTCTTATTTCAGAATTATAATTTTGCTTCAAATTTAGTTTATTTATAATATCTGTAAAAATTTCATCTGAAAAAGAAGAAATACAGTAACAGCCAGGTATTTGGTTTGTATGCTTTGCTAAGTCTCCAATATCATTGCATATAACAGGAATGTTCATTGCTAAAAACTCGGCAAATTTGGTAGGCGAACTGCTCATTTTGGAATAAGATGGCTTTATGAACATTATCCCCATATTTGTTATGGATAAGTATTGTGGAATTTCATCATGCTTTACAAAGCTATGACGAATTAAATTCTTGTCAACGTTGTGTTTTTTTGCAATGTTGATAATTTGTTCAAACGGTTCTGGACTGATAAAAAGGAAAATTGCTTCAGGATATTTTTTGTGCAGTTGTTTAAAAAAGGATATCATTTCATCCAATAAATACCAGGTTCCTAAAGAACCTAAATATGTGAGCACAAAGCTTTGTTCGCTTATATTAAGCTTTTTTCGAATCTGAGATGAAGAAACAACATTTTCCGGACTGAATTTAATAAAGTCTGTAGCACAAGGAATGACTACAATTTTCTCTTCAATTAATGTTGGGTGGAGTTTTAATATTTCAGATTTTGCTTTTTCGGTTAGTGATATTATTGAATCAGAATTACTTAAAAACGATTTTTCTTTTTTCTTAAAATAGTTGTAAACGGTTTTATAAATCGGATTTTTCAGGTTCCAGATATTACCATCTACACGCTCTTCAGGCCAAAAGCCCCTCATATCAAAAACAAATCTTATATTCCTTTTCTTTTTAATACCAAGCCCAACCAGCGATGTAATATAGCTTCGACAATGAATTAATTCGATTTTTTCTGTTTTTAAAAGTTTTTTGACAACTTTATTTAATTTAAAAATATCAAATATAGTTGAAAGAACAGGAGGTTTTTTAGTGTAAGACAAGGGAATCCATGTAATATCATTTTGTTTGCATATACCTTCGATATATTCTTTATTTTCCTGAAACCGCAGTTTTTTTTCAAACGAAATAACAAAGAATGAGTACTGTTGACTAAGCCCAATGATGTATGGTAATATTTGAGATTGTCCAAGTGGATCAGTCAGCCCGTCGTATGTCAGATATAAAATCTTTTTCATCAAACGCTTTTTTCAGGAATTAGCTTTTTTTTCAAATGGAGTTTATTTGTGATAAAATAAATCAATAGGAGAGTATCAAATAGTAATATGATATCGGCCTGAAGCATATACCTGACCTCAAAATGTGAATGTGTAAAACATAAATATAAATACCAAAGAATAGGAAACATGGTAATCAAAGCCAGATGATACTTCTTTATAAGTAAAAAGGAACCCAAAAAACCTAATATGATAAGTAAAGTTCTATAATAAAACAACATTTTTAAAAATGCAGGGTTAAAAGTTGCCGTTTTAAACTTAAAAACAGCTCTAATAAAAGTAACTATAGGCGTTTTGATATAATAATGAAAAGGGTTATGCTTAATAAAGGAGCCTTTTAGCTTTTCAAAACCTTTTTCGATATCTTCATTACATGATTTTCCTTTATATATGGAGTAGTATTTCCAATAGTAGAATGAGCTTCCGCAATTTCGACATAAATAAATCAAAGAGTCAAAAAGTTGTTTTTCATCTTTATTATTAAAAACAAAATCCGGCACTTGAAGTTTATTCTTACTGTTTATAATTTCGTATAGATATTGATTCACTTTAAGTGAATAGGGTTCCCATGCATTAACCCAGGTGCGAAAAGCTATAAAATCCTTTTGAAAATTATAATATCCTGATGAGGGTACATTAAATACCACTATTTGTTTATGATTAATATAGTTTCTTAATGGCCAAAACGAATACGAAAAAATAAATGTAGAACTAACAACTAATATATATTTAAATCTAAATGTCAAATCTTTTTTACCAATAACGCTTATTATTTGCAATGGCAATAATAAACCAAGATAAGGTCTGGTTAAGGTAGCATATGACAATATGATTCCCAAAAAAAAGTATTTCCGGAAGGTCTCTTTTCGTGTGTAAAATATCCACAATAATAATATCACTAAAAAGCTTGCAAATGCTTCAGTACCGGTAATTGTTAACCATATAATGATAAAAGGGTAAAGAGAATATATTAAACATCCAAATAGTGAAATCTTATAATTATTCGTGATTTTTTTCAGAATATCAAAAAATAACTTAATTGCCAAAATATCCAGTAAAATTTGGCTTATTGCAATGGCTATATATACATACGACTCGCCAAAAATTAAATAGTGCAATCCCCAAAAAAGAGGATAGCCAGGTGTCCTACCCATGTATGAATCTGGAGAATCTAACCAAATAGCATAAGATCCATTTTTCCATAAATTAATAAATGAATTTGTGTAAGAAAAGCTATCGTAATTTATATATATTTTCTGCCCATAATAGTATTTAGCGCCAAACAACAAAAACATTATCCGAACAACTGCTCCAATAGCAATAATTGCCCATAATAAATGCTTTTTATTTTTTAAAATCATTTTCAATGTTAACATCTATTTCACAATTGAACCTTCATCGGTTGTAATAATCGGGCTAACAGCTGTTAATTTTCCGGTTAAATCTTCGGCAAAAAGCACCATCCCTTTTGATTCAATACCTTTAATTTTTCGAGGTTCTAAGTTTGCTAACAAACAAACCTGTTTCCCTATCAATTCTTCGGGTTGGTAGCAATGAGCAACTCCCGATACAACGGTTCGTTCTTCGAAACCAACCTGTAAAGTAAGTTTTAGAAGTTTATCCGTCTTGGGCACGCGTTCAGCATGCTTTACTGTTGCAATGCGTATGTCCATTTTTGAAAAATCGTCGTAAGAAATATTTTCTTTTACTGGAACATATTGCTTTTCGGCATTTTGCTCATTTTGCAATTTTGTTTGTTGAAGTTTTTGCAGTTGTTTTTCTATTGCATCGTCTTCTATTTTATCAAACAGCAACTCTGCTTTGTTGATTGCATGTCCGGCCTGAAAAACAGGTTTTGTACCAACCATTTCCCATGTATAATCATTAAGATTAAGCATGTTTTTCAGTTTTTTAGTTGTAAATGGTAAAAATGGTTCACCTAAAACAGCTAATAAACCGGTTATTTCTAGAGAAACTGCCAAAATTGATTTTACTTTTTCCATGTCAGAATTGGCTAGTTTCCAAGGTTCACTTTCGGCAAGATATTTATTTCCGATGCGGGCAATATTCATATATGATTTTAACGCTTCGCGAAAACGGAAGTTCTCTATGTTTTCTTCTATTTCCTGTTTGGCAGCAACTGCTTGTTTTAAAATTTCCATATCTTGCTCACTGATAGTTGAACATAATGGAACTTTTCCTTCGAAATATTTATGAGTTAGAACAAGTGTTCTGTTTACAAAATTTCCAAGTATGGCAACTAGTTCACTGTTATTTCTGGTTTGAAAATCTTTCCATGTAAAATCGTTATCCTTTGTTTCGGGCATATTGGCAGTCAACGCATATCTCAGCACATCCTGTTTTCCTGGAAATTCTTCTAAGTACTCATGTAACCATACAGCCCAGTTTCTTGAAGTAGATATTTTATCTCCTTCTAGGTTTAAGAATTCATTTGCAGGCACATTTTCAGGTAAAATATATGACCCTTCTGCCATTAACATGGATGGAAATACAATACAATGAAATACAATATTGTCTTTCCCGATAAAATGAACTAGGTATGAATCTTTATCTTTCCAATATTTTTCCCAATCGGGAGTTAGTTCTTTGGTTGCAGAAATATATCCAATGGGGGCATCAAACCATACATATAAAACTTTTCCTTCTGCACCATCAATTGGAAGGGGGACTCCCCAATCCAAATCGCGGCTAACAGCTCTGGGTTGTAAACCTAAGTCGAGCCATGACTTACATTGACCCGAAACATTTGTTTTCCATTCTTTATGTTCTTCGAGAATCCATTTTCTTAAATCGGATTCAAACTTATCGAGGGGTAAAAACCAATGCTTTGTTTCTTTTAAAACTAATGGCGAACCGCTTATTGCACTTTTAGGATTTATTAAATCGGTAGGGTTTAATGATGTTCCACATTTTTCGCATTGATCACCGTATGCTTTTTCGTTTCCGCAATGAGGGCAAGTTCCGGTAATATATCGGTCGGCTAAGAATTGGTTTGCTTCATTATCATAATACTGTTCCGTAACTTTTTCGATAAAAACACCTTTGTCGTATAGCTTTTTAAAAAAATCGGAAGCCGTTTCGTAATGAATTTTATTGGTAGTTCGTGAATATATATCGAATGATATTCCAAACTCTTCGAACGATTTTTTAATAATGCTATGGTATCTGTCAACTATAGTTTGTGGACAAACTCCTTCTTTCATTGCTTTAATTGTAATCGGCACGCCATGTTCATCGCTTCCACCAATAAAAATAACATCTTTATTTTTGTTTCGTAAATAACGAACATAAATATCAGCCGGCACATAAACTCCCGCTAAATGACCAATATGAACAGGTCCGTTGGCGTATGGTAAAGCACTTGTAACGGTATAACGCTTCCAATTTTTTTGCATAGTATCAAAATTCTTTAGTAATTTTGGAACAAAGTTAGAAAATTAATGCATAAACAGCTATCTGTATTAAAAGAAGGTGACAAAATTATTATTGTAGCTCCTGCCGGTAAAGTCAATAAAGATGAATTAGAATATGGGATTGAAGTGCTGAAATCGTGGGGATTGGTGGTAGAATTGGGCCAAAATATTTTTGGAGACGATACCTATTTTTCTGCTTCAGACGAAAGAAGATTGTCTGATTTTCAACAAGCACTCGACAACGAAAATTATAAAGCTATTTTTTGTGCTCGGGGTGGATATGGAAGTGTACGAATCATTGAAAAATTAAATTGGGAAAATTTTATTAAGAAACCAAAATGGATTCTTGGATATAGCGATATTACCCTAATATTAAATAAAATACAATATTTAGGTTTTCCTTGTATTCACAGTCCAATGCCTGCATCTTTTTCAAAATATAAAAACAATAATAGCCTAAAATATTTACATCAATTACTTTTTAATGGTAGTTATCAGTTCAATTTTATTCCTCAAAACCTTGTTCATAAAGAAAATTGGAAAAGCACAAAAGGCATTATAACCGGTGGAAATTTAACATTATTACAAACAACTGTTGGTACTCCTTACAGATTATCCACAAAAAACAAAATTCTTTTTATCGAAGAGATTGACGAGTATCCTTATAAAGTTAATAGAATGCTTTATCATTTATACCATTCTGGTTATTTTGATAGTTTAAAAGGAATAATAATTGGAAATTTTAACTTACAGAATCAAGACAACAAATTTCCATACACTGTATTTGAAACCCTTACTTCATTTTCAATTAATGGTTTAGAGTTTATTTTGGATAATTTCCCTTCCGGTCATGATTTTTTAAATTACCCTATAGTTATGGGCAGAGAAATTACTATTTTGAATCAAGGTAATCAAGTTGTAGCAAAAATTACTCTTCAAGACAATAACAATTCGTAAATTTTGAAATAATAAAAATATATTGTAGGTTTGTATTTTAATTTTGTGAACTTAGTTATAAAATAATCGAAAATATGATTGAAAATCAGTCGCTTGATTTTGTAAAGCAGTTGTTCTTTCTCATGCATGACTATCATTTAGGATACATATACAAAGGAGTTTTTACACAAGATGTTACGGATACCATACTTTCGCTTACTGAAAATAAGCTTGAAAAGCAAGAAGAGTCTTCAAAAACTAAAAAAAGAGTATATAACATATTAGTAGAAGCATTACAAAATGTAACTCGTCATCAAGCATCTGATAATCAAATTGACCCACAGCATGACAGTTTGTTTTTAATTCAAAAAATGAATAATCGTTATGTGATTACCACCGGAAACATTGCCCAAACGAAAAACATTCCATACTTACAATCATTAATAGATAAAATAAATACTCTAAATAAAGACGAACTTAAAGAATATTATAAAACTGTTCTCGAAGAAGGAACCATTTCAGATAAAGGTGGGGCAGGTTTAGGTTTAATAGACATGGCTCGAAAAGCTGGTAATAAATTAATTTATAAATTTGTTCCATTATCGGGCGATGTGTCGTATTTCTATCTATGTACTGTACCAATTGTAGAAGAAGAAATACAAGGTCAAAATATTGGAATAAACGAATTTCATTTCGTTGAAAAAATTCACGCTATTTTAAATGCAGAAAACCTTTCCATTATTAATAACGGCCCGTTCAATCAAGAAAGTTTACTTACTCTTTTAAATTCATTAGAAGGGCAAATGATAGGAAGCATAAGTCATAAAAAGAAAGTGTTTTATATTGTGGTCGAAATGCTTCAAAATATTATCAAACATGGCTATATACCTGAAGAAGGCTACGACAAAGATGTTATTCCCGGAATTTTCTTACTCGGCTTCAGTAAAAATTATTATCGAATTTTAACCGGAAATTTTATTGAAAATGAACAACTAATAAGTTTAAAAAAGAAAATAGACAAAGTAAATTCACTAACAAAAGATGAAATTGACGAATACTATAACGATAGTTTATTTAATTTTGAAGGAGCAAATTCAAAAAAAACGGGATTAGGAATGATTGATATTCGTTTAAAAAGCGGATTTCCGGTACAATATGATATTCTTCCTATTAATAATCAATATTCTTTTTTAAGTTTGCAAAGTTTAATTGCTGTTGAATAGTTATATTATGTTAGAGCCTTTAGTGATTCAAAAACAAGAAGATACACCATCTGTAATACTAAATAAAGAAGAGGGCGCTTTTGAAATTGGGCATCGTTCTTTACCTGAAAATGCTATTGCATTTTACGAGCCTGTTTTAAATTGGCTTAACGAATATAAAAACAATCCCTTACCTAAAACAATTTTCAATTTCAAGTTAGAATATTTCAACACTGCTTCTGCAAAGCAATTAGCAAAAGTACTGCTTGTGCTTCAAGAATTAGCTCAAACAAATGATGTGTTAATTCGTTGGCATTATTTAAAAGACGATGCGGATATGCATTCTTCGGGTCTGCGATTTTCAAAGTTATTAAAAATTCCGTTCGAATTTATAGAAATGTAGCAATTTGAGGCTGTCTTTTATAGGCAGCTTTTTTTTTACCGACGTATGTTTTTTTGTATTTGTATGAATAGAGTATGTATAAAATATATTC
>DAOOWN010000087.1:0-12099 GCA_035371305.1 Bacteroidales bacterium | reverse complement strand
TTGCCACAAAACGACAAACCTGTTATGTTGGATGACACTTGTTATTTCATTGGTTTTGACAGAATAGAATATGCCGTGTATGCAATTATTCTACTAAATTCTAAAACGACTGAAGCATTTTTAAAATCAATTACTTTTTCCGATGCTAAAAGAGTTTTTACCAAAGACATTTTAATGCGTATAGATATGTTAAATCTTGCCAATTTAATTCCCCGAACTGAAATTGAAGAGCAAATAATTTTCTTAAACGAAAAGTATAATTTGGATATTAACCTATCTCAATGGGACAATTTCATTAGCGAAATGAGACCAAAGAAAGAAAAACAATTGACAATATTCGATAGTGTCCCCAAAAGTGTTTAAAGCAATATTATTCTTCTTTTTGAGCCGGGCAATTGCGTAATTGTTTGAGCAATTCACGCTTAAACATACGGTCCGAAGTATAAAGAATCATTACTTTTTGTATAGGAAGCACTTTTTTAAATTTCAGGTGATAATCGGCTAATAGCTTTGCTTCCGCTTGCTGAACATCAATATATTTATCGGCTAAATCAGACTTTTCTTTGTCGGTCAGATTTTCTGCTTTCATCATTTTTTGGGCTATTGTTTTTTCGGCATCAAACAATTCGTCTTTCTTTTTTTCAAACTCATTATATATGGGCCAAAATGTTTGTGCTTCTTGTACCGACAAATCAAGCTTATTTGTCAGATACGCTATTTTCTGTGCTTTTATTTGCTCCTGATGCCTGCACGAATTAGGTTGTGCCATCATAGAACCTGTTAAAATTAAGAACAATAGTAAATATAATGTTTTCATAACTTATTGATTAAAATAATCGGATACAACCGATTCGTGAATATTTTCGTTAATTAAATAATCTTCAACTTGCTCTGGATTCATGGGTTGTTCTTCGGCAATCATCGTTTCCATTAAATCTTTTTCATTTACATATTGCAAAACGGCCTCTTCGTATGTCGTATTTTCAGCCATTTTTCTTGAGTCTTGATGTCGCGATATGAGTGTAAAAAAAGTATAAGAAATCAAAAAGAAACCGATAAAAGCTGCAGCAATGCTAAATTGTCTTTTAAATATTAAACGCGGGGTTGTTGGTTCATGCTGTTCAGGTAGGTTGTTTATTTGCATCATTACCTTATCGGGAAAGTTCTCAAAATAACCATCGGGGACGGTAAAAGGACTTTTTTTATGTAACGATTCGAATTTCATATCTATTTGACTATTCATTTGAACTAAGGTTTAACGACTGCTTTAAAAGTTTTTCAATTTTTTGCACCGCATGATGGTATGACGCCTTGAGTGCTCCTTCTGAAGTTTCTAAAATTTCGGACATGTCTTTATACGAAATTTCATCGTAATATCGCATATTAAAAACAATGCGTTGTTTTTCGGGCAATGTTAAGATGGCTTTTTGAAGCACCAACTCGGCTTCGTCGCCGTTAAAGTAGGGGTCCGATTCTAATCGTGCATCCCATTCTGCACTAAGACTATCAATATTGAAAAAAGTTCTTCTATTTTTATTTCTTAAAAACGTAAGCGATTCGTTGGTAGCAACTCTATATAACCATGTATAAAGCTTCGACTGCTGCTTAAATTCGCCTATCGATTTCCAAACTTTTATAAACGTATTCTGCAAAATATCATCGGTGTCGTCGTGATCGATAACAATTTTGCGAATATGCCAATACAAAGGTTGCTGGTATTTTTCTATTAATTCTCTAAAAGCGAGGTGCGAGTTTTCAGCTCTTTTAATATCCTCTATAATCTCGTTATCGCTTCGGAATTGTTTCATTTAAATTCAACTATTCTTTCGGGCAACAGCTTTGAGCGCTGCTTCAACAATTGCTTCAGTAGTTAGCCCGTACTTTTGCATCAACTGGTCGGGTGTTCCACTTTCCCCAAAACAATCGTTCATTGCCACCATTTCGATAGGAGTCGGCTTAGTTATAGCTAAATATTGAGCTATTGCATCGCCCAAGCCTCCATTTCGCAAATGCTCTTCGGCCGTTACCACACATTTTGTTTTTAAAACCGATTCTAAGACGCATTTTTCGTCTAAAGGTTTAATGGTGTGGATATTTATTATTTCGGCCTTTATTCCTTTTTCGTTCAATATTTCCCATGCTTCTAATGCTTTCCAAAGCATGTGTCCGGTAGCAAAAATGGACACATCCGTTCCTTTTTCAAAAACTATTGCCTTACCAATTTCAAGTGGTTTATCGGTCGAAGTAAAATTGGGCACATTAGGACGTCCAAATCGCAAATAAACCGGTCCTTTGTATTCGGCAGCAGCCATAGTGGCCATCATGGTTTGGTTATAATCACACGGATTAATAACCACCATATTGGGCATCATTCGCATAAGTCCAATATCTTCCATTATTTGATGTGTGGCTCCATCCTCGCCCAAGCTAATACCGGCATGTGAAGCTGCTATTTTAACATTTTTATTTGAATAGGCTACCACTTGGCGGATTTGGTCATAAACCCTACCGGTAGAAAAATTTGCAAAAGTTCCAGTAAAGGGGATAAAACCTGCATTTGCCAAACCGGCAGCCAATCCTATCATATTCGCTTCGGCGATTCCTGTTTGTATAAAACGCTCAGGAAATTCTTTGGCAAAAGCATCCATTTTTAATGAGCCCGTTAAATCGGCACATAAAGCAAGTACTTGGGTGTTTTTCTTCCCTAATTCATAAAGTGCGGCACCAAAACCGGAACGCGTATCTTTTTTTTCGTTTGCAATGTATTTACCCATAATTTTATTTATTTCACTATAATTGGAATTGAGGTATCACTCTTAATTGTAAATTTTTTTTCGATAGAATATACTGTTTTTTTGATGTTTTTGCTTCTCCACACCACTCTGTACGAACCCGGCAACAAAACAAATGTTTGTCTTGTGCTTTCAGGATCTAAATTTACTACCCATTCTAATTTATTGTCTTTTTCCAATAAAATAGAGCCTATTCCGGGTGCATCAAACATAAGGGTTACCATACCCGGATTTGGAATTTGTACGGTTGTTGTATGATTGGGACGAATATTTACGTCGTTAATATACAATCTGGGTAAGCTTAAAATTTCTAAATCATAATTCCCGATCAATAATTTTGATAGCTCGTTTATTCCTTGTACATGCAAGATTAGAGAATTGTTTTTTTGTCGGATTAAACATTTTGTTTCTTTAAAATACTGTATATTTGCCTTAACGGTTAAAAAGCCTTGTGCTGCATTTGTCCCAACTACAGTGTGTTTACCGGGAGTTAATTTTATGCTATCTATAGAAACCGGCGGAATGGTATGTGCTATCATTTTATACGTCATTAATGGGTCTAAAACAAGCGTATCGGGATTTCCTTTATTGTTCAATGTATGTACAAAATTATAGATTATTTTACCTGTGTTCTTTTCATAAAATGTAATAGGAACGTCTGTTTCGGTTGGGTTTTCGTTTATATCCAATAAATTAACCTGTAAGGTTGTGTTATTTAAAGCCTGAGAAATAACGATTCCCATAACATCTTTAAATTGTTTTTCGCTCGAAGCGTCGAAATACTGTCCAACACATTCAAATGTTTTTTTAAAATCGGCATCCAATCCAATACCAATTACAAATGGCTTTAGAATAATCCCTTGTTTTTGTAATTCGATAGAAACGGCACAAGGGTCGCCATCACATGCTTCGATGCCGTCTGTAATTAAAATAATAATATTTCGACTTGGTGTACTTTTTGGAAAATCGAGTGCAGCTGCTTCGAGAGAACGTGCAATGGGAGTTGTTCCTTTGGGTTCTATTTTTTGTATTACGGACTTAATTTCATCAATGTTATTTTTTCTGAACGGAACTTCTAACCTTGTATCACTGCAATCTTGAGGCGGTACAGGTTTTTGATGCCCATACACTCTAATTGCAACTTCTAAATTATCTACACATTTTAAGCTATCGAGCATTTGTGAAAGCATTCGCTTTGCAATATTAATTCGCGTATCCGACTCCCATTTTGAATACATGCTCTGCGAAGCATCAAAAACAAATAGGATTCGGGTTAACGATGAATTGTTTTGGCTGTTTACACCTAAGCAAATAAAAACAAAGAATAATATTACAAGCAGTCTTTTCATTAATAGTCTCCGATGGTTTCATTTAGTTGAGCGAGTGCCTTTGCAGCTTGTTCATCGTTTGGAGCATTACCGTGCCATTTATGCGTTCCCATCATAAAATCAACGCCCATACCCATTTCAGTCTTCATTAAAATTACAATGGGTTTTTGTTTCCCAGTTAGGCTTTTTGCTTGATTTAAGGTATCAACGACCTCTTTCATTTTGTTTCCATTCATTTCTAAGGTACACCATCCGAAACTCTCCCATTTTGCTTTTAAATTGCCTAATGACAACACCTCATCAACGGGACCATCAATTTGTTTTCCATTATAATCAACCGTTACAATAAGATTATCTATTTTTTTTGCAGCAGCAAACATAACAGCTTCCCAATTTTGCCCTTCCTGTAGTTCGCCATCACCTGTAAGAGCATAAACGATATGATGATCATTTTTTAGTTTTTTTGCCAGAGCAGCGCCGGCAGCAACCGACAATCCTTGTCCCAAGGAACCGCTTGCTACACGAACACCCTCGAGGTGTTCGGCAGGCGTTGGGTGTCCTTGTAAACGAGTATTTATTTTTCTAAATGTTGCCAATTCTTTAATGGGGAAATAACCTCTTCGAGCTAAAACGCTATACCAAACCGGAGAAATATGTCCGTTTGATAAGAAAAACATATCTTCTCCATCTCCTTGCATGGTAAATGCTTCGGGCTTTGCTTCCAACACATTAAAATACAATGCAACCATAAAATCTGCACAACCCAACGAACCACCCGGATGACCTGATTTTGCACCATGCACCATACGAATAATATCACGGCGAACCTGAGTTGCCATTAATTCCAAATCTTTAATTTCCATATAAAACAACTTACTTTTTCTTATTTTGTTTTCTTTTTCTCATCTTATCCTGAAAATACTCACCACTTTCGAGCAATTTTCTCAACAAATTATAATAAACAGAGACAAATAGCAGTACAGACATTACAAATACCATTAAAATATTATACCAAAAAGTGTCGATATAAATTCCGTAAATGTTTTTTCTTGGAGCATAAAAATGTGCAGCAAAAAAACCGGGTTTGGGATCTAAAAATATTGGATCGGATTTTTGATATAAATGATGCTTGTATTCTACTATCTTGTTTAATTCAGTTTCGTTTCTTACAAACTCTTTTAAATTATCATTAAAGTAGTCTTTTTTCAATTGTAAAAATGCCTCTTTTTTCTCCGGAGTATCTTGCAATGAAGTCATTAAAATATCTCGTTCGTTACTGGCTTTGTTATACTTATCGATATAATGGCGATTTATCTTATCAAAATATCCTTCTAAAGCAACCAATGTGTTTTCGTTGATATTAGAATAATTTACTTCGTTAATATTAACCGGGCATTTTATTTTTTTGTTCTTTTTAATTTCATCGTTGATTTCGTTTTTAAGTAGCAATATTGCATCTTCAATCATTTGTTTTTTTGTCGGGTCTTTTTTGTACATTCTAATATCAATCACTTTATTTCGCAATGACCTTAACCAAAAATCTTTTCTAAAATTTGCATAACTTGTAATTTTATCGAAAGCGTAAAATTGTTTTTCGTATTTATTTTCTTTGAATTGGTAAACTGCCAATGCTTCGTATGCCCAACGTGCTGTAATGATTTGCCCGTAAAAAGGAATAGAACTCGGGCTACTGATATCGGGGTTTAGTTTATCGTACTTAACAATAATACCGCTTAATATCAACTGTGGAATAACCAAGAACGGGATTAAAATATAAATCGTAACGGCTGAATTAAACGCATCGGAAATATTTAATCCCATTAAATTGGATGACAGCCAAGTTATAAACAACACTAACCAATATTGCCAATACATGCCGTGTATTCCAAGTATTGTGTTTCCCACTAAAACAAACACCAATGATTGATACGCAGAGAGTATGATAAGAATAAATGTTTTGCTAAATAAATAACTTCCCCAGCTTAAATGCAAATACTTTTCGCGTTTCAATATTTTTCTGTCTCTGAAAATTTCTTCGGCACTAACAGTCAAGCCTACAAAAATTGCAACGATAACCGACATAAAAAGATAAACGGGAATGTTGCTGTTTTCGCTAAATTTATATCCCACATCGTTGGATGAGGCATCTACGCTGTAAAAACGAATAATAAATGAAAGTAAAAATGCTAACAATGGCGATTCTACAAGATTAATAATCATGTATTGCTTGTTGGCAAGCTTTGCTAACATATCTCGTATAGCAAAAATTCTAAATTGCTTTATTGCGCCCGGAATTTTAAAAAAGATAGAAGGGATTTTGAAGGAATGATCTATTTCGGGTTTCGCTGTTATATTATTAAAAATATCAGCTTCTTCAAAATGATGGTGCCATTCAACGGGAGCAATTCTTCTTGTTCGAGTTGGATTTCCATACTCGTCGAGTACAGGTGCTTCGACAATATTAAATATTTGCTCCGGATTTACATTTCCACACGTTGGGCATTCGCTTTCGCTCCAATTTGCCTGATGAGTTTTCGATTTAAAATACATTATAGATTCAACGGGATTTCCATCGTATATTAGATATCCCCCTGTATCTAAAATTAAGAGCTTATCAAACATCTTAAAAATCTCGGAAGATGGTTGATGTATTACAACAAAAATAAGTTTCCCTTTAAAAGAAAGCTCTTTTAGTAAATCCAAAATATTTTCAGAATCGCGCGATGATAGCCCCGAAGTGGGTTCGTCTAAAAACAAAATAGCCGGTTCTCTGATTAACTCTAAGCCTATATTTAATCGTTTTCGTTGCCCGCCGCTAATTTTTTTATTAAGCGGAGAACCTACTTTCATGTCGCGTATTTCGTATAGACCAAGGTTCTGTAATGTTTTTAAAACCAAGCGAATTATTTGGAATTCGTTTAAGTTATCAAAACAGAGTTTAGCGTTGTAATATAAATTTTGAAAAACGGTTAAATCCTCTATAAGCAAATCGTCTTGCGAAACATAACCAATAAGCCCTTCCAGTTCTTTATTGTTTTCGTCATAAATACTGAGATTATTTATAAGCACATCTCCGGAAGTTGGTTGATAACTACCGTTTAATACATTTAATAAGGTTGTTTTGCCGGCTCCGCTTGCACCCATAATGCCCACCATATTGCCCGATTCGGCAAAGAAATTCATTTTATGAAGCCCAATTTCTCCCCCTTTAAACTGATATTCAATGTCTTTTGCTTCAAAAATAATTCTCGATTCTGATAATTGCTCATTAAAAATTGCAATAATATCGGAATAATAAATGGGAGCAAATTTAGTAGAAGCCCTGAGAGTACTTCCGGGAGTTAGCACGTATACTTTTTCGGGTTGTAAGAGTTGGCTGTTTAAGAACAATTCTTTTTCGCCAAGACATCTTATTAAATAAAGATTTGCCGATTTAATTTGAAAAAAACGAATTTGTCCTTCAAATCCTTCCCTGTATAAGTGTTTTACTTTTGGATGTTCAAAATCTTTATTATTATCAACTATTAGAATTCTCGATGAATTCGGAATAGTTTGATAATCGTAAAGTATAAAGGCTTTTAACCTTACAAACTCATCGTGTGGAATAAGGAACGTATCGGATACGGCTTCAACAAACTCAATTTCCTGGTCAGAAATGACTTCTGAGTCTGACTTAATAAATTCAAACAAACGAGTTAATACGATGACCTTTTGTTTTGCAGTAAGTTCTTCATTAATTGCAGTACAAATTTTCAATACTTTAACAGAACTTCCGGCGATACGCTTTTTTTTCTTTGTTGAATCTTCGTCAGAAACTTGATATTGTTTATAGAAATCGTCGAAAACTTCTATATATTCGTTAACTAACTCTGTATTCAATTGTTGTTTCAAAAACGAGCCAACAACGAGCTTTCTTTCTGCTAAATTGCTGTCGGGTCGAGCAATTATTGCAAAAAGCTGCATCAAGGCTTTTAAAATTCTTTCACTCATATATCCCTTTATTTAATAATAAAGGGCATTGTAACAGAATACAATGCCCATTTATTATAAAGATTCAACATACTTTTTTATTGTTGTTTAAACCCAATAAGCATATTTACTAATCCAGACCCATTGCGAGCCGAAGGATCTAATTCTGCTTCTATAATACAATCGATGGTAGAAGTAAATTTAAAGTCCCAATATGTTGTATTTTTATAATCTCTATTGGTAAATAAAAGATGACGTTCTTTATCGTAAAGTGAAAAGATTAAATTTCCTTCTGTTTGTCCCGAGGCAGCAGCAATGCGATATATTGTTCCACCATAAAAGGTGATATGAAATTCTGCAATTTCATCCCCTGTTATTAATGCTTTATATACTTGCCCATCTGAAATATAGGGTGGAGTTATGTATTTAGAGCACAATGATAGCGTTACATCACTTTGAGCGAATAAATTTCCGCCCATTAAGCTCGCTATAAAAATGATTAAAATAGAAATTTTTGCTCTTTTCATATTCTTTATTTTACAATATTGTTTCTAATTTTTTCTAATTTTTCGGTAATTGTTTTTAGCTGTTGATCGCTAAAATTCACCTGCGACTTACTATTTATAATGGTCAGCTTATTCTGTTCGTCCACTTTTGGAGGAGCGTATGTATAAGATATGTCGATACCGTCAAAATCGTAAGCTAAATCAATCAATTGGTCTGTCATTTCTGCATATTCTTTTGAGGTATTATAGTAAGGCGAAAGCAGTTTGATTAAATTATCCAACGGGTGTTTTTGTTCGGCTATACGAGTTAATATTTCGGGTTTATTAGATTGTTTTGCCAATTGAGTAAGCATATAAGTACTTTCTATCCAACCACCTGCTAAAATAAGTACACCAACATCATTTCTGTTATTGTCTTTAAGATATTGGTCTGCTTTTCTATATGAAGTTGATACAATGTACATTAATGAATCTTTATTTCCAATATTCGATTCAATGCGAGTAACGGTTTTCTTATCAAAAGCATTTTCGATATTTAATTCTTGAGAAAGTATTTTAACAACAGAAAAATACTGTATAGCATCTGAGTTTTGTTCGTAAAGTGTTAAATATCCTAAATCTGAACCATAAATACCCATATTGAGGGCTTTATCAAAATTTGTTACATAATTATGAGATTTATTGTATGGGTTTAACATGCCTTTATTGTATTCAAGATTGGCTCTTTTAACTAAAAATGCAATTTCGTAGGGCGAGGGCATGCTAAATAACGTATTATCAAATTTAACCAAGGTCGATGCATTTGAATCGATGCTGTTTGATATTTTATTTTCTATTTGATCGTCTTTAGTATCGCCACCACACGAAAAAAGGACTGTAGTTATTACCATAATGCCTAAAATAGGCAATGCAAATATTCGTAAATTCCTGTAAAACACCATAGTACTGTTTTTGACAAATGAATATGCAAGTAAGAAAAAAAACTCGAAACTTCAAAATATTTTTTCGTTATGATTGAAATAATCTTTTTGAAAATAAATTGTGATTAATAATATATAATTATTTTAATTATAAAAAAAGCCACCAATATGGTGGCTTTTTTTATAATGTTGAAATAATTTATAGCCTGTCGATAACCATATTAACATGAATAAGTTTATCACCCATTTGAACAGTGATTCTATAAACTCCCTTTGCGATAGTTCTTAAATCCATCGGGATTTGCATTTTAGCAGTAACTTTATTCATGTCATTGGTCATAACCTTACGACCATTTTCATCAAAAACATTAATTGTAATCTTACCTGTATAAACAGATGATAAGTTCAGATTAAATTTACCATTATTTGGATTAGGATAAGCACTTAGGCTTAATTCATTGCTGGTAACAGCTATATTGTCAATTATTACATTAATATTTTGACTTGCTGTATCAGATCCACAAGAATTGGTAACAACTAATTGAACATTGTACATTCCATCTGTAGTGTAATTATGAGTTGGATCTTGAACATTATCTGTATTTCCATCACCGAAATTCCAAGACCAAGTAGTTGCATTTGATGATGCATCGGTAAATTGAATTTGACCTTGACCTAAGTCATTGTAAGTGAAGGATGCTTGTGGCAATGGATTAACAGTTATTGTAATAGAGTCAGATGATGAGCAAGCTCCATTGGTTCCAGTAACAGTATAAGTGATGGTTTGGTCAGGTGTTGCATCAACTACAGATCCTGTAGTAGAGCTTAAATAAGTAGATGGAGACCAAGAATAATCATTTGCACCACTTGCTGTCAATGTTACGGTTTGACCCATACATATCACATTTGCAGAAGCTGATAGTGTAAGAACAGGAGCACCGTCTTCAAGTATCTGAGCTTGAGCCACTACGGAGCAATTTCCATCATCAACCGTTAAGAAATAAGTTCCTGCTGCTAAACCTGTTGCTAAAGCTGTCGTTTGACTTCCGGCATTTACATCCCATAAATAGGTGTAATTACCGATACCATTGCTTGCAAATGCTTCAGCAGTACCGGTTGCACTACCACAAATTGTATTCGTTACATTGATCATTACGCTTGGAACTTCATTTACCTGAACAGTAACATAATCACTGGCCTGACAACCATTCGCATCTGTTACTGTTACATAATAAAGTGTTGTAAAGTTCGGAGAAACTACGATTGATTGAGTTGTTTCTGTTGTGCCCCATTCGTATGATACACCACCATTTGCAGTTAATGTTGTTGATTGTCCTTGACAAATTGAAACATCTTGACCAGCATCAGCGGTTGGTAAAGCATTTACCGTTACAGTTACATTGTCTGAATTAGAACAATTGTTTGCATTTGTAACCGTAACATAGTACGTTGTTGTAACAGTTGGTGATACTGTTATCATATTTGTAGGATTACCCGTATTCCACTCATATGAATCGCCACCTGTAGCGGTTAGTGTAATAGAACTACCCAAGCAAACAGAAACATCCTGACCTGCATCAGCAGTTGGTAAAGGATTTACAGTTACGACAACACTTCCTTGATCTGAACAATTGTATGCGTTTGTAGTTGTTACAGAATAGGTTGTAGTGGTTGTAGGTGAAACAATAATAGATGCAGTAGATTCATTTGTACTCCATTGATATGTATCACCTCCACCTGCTGTTAAGGTTGCAGAAGAACCTTCACAAATTGCCAAATCTGATGTTAAAGTAATAACCGGCACTGGATTTACTGTTACAACAACATTGTCAGTAGCAGAACATCCTTCTGAACTGGTTACTGTTACTGTATATGTAGTGGTGGTTGTAGGATTAACGTCAATGGAAGCAGTTGTTTCAGTTGTACTCCAATTATATGTAGTACCACCTGTTGCTGTTAAAGTTGTTGTTTGTCCTTGACATATTGCAACATCTTGACCTGCATTTGCTAAAGGTAAAGCGTTTACAGTTACAGTAACAGATGCTGTTATCGAATTGAATCCATCATTTACTGTTACAGTATAAATAGTGGTAGAAGCAGGACTTACAGTTGGATTTTGATTATTGGAATTAAGTCCTATGGGATTAGATTCCCATGAATATGTATATGAACCTGATCCTCCACTTGGGGAAACAAGCAATTGAGTTGAGCTACCACTGCAAATAATATCAGGAGTTGCAGAAACACTTGCGGTTAAAGGACCACCTGTAACGGTTACGACTACTTGATCGGTTGCAGTACAACCTGTTACTTGATCGGTTGCCGTTAATGTAAATGTAGTAGTTGAATTTAAATTAATTGTATTTGTATTTGCGATAGTTGAGTTAACAACTGATGCAGCTGGATCCCAAGCAAAATTATAGAATCCGGATCCGCCACTGGCTGAACCATTCAGTGTTGTAGTTGTTCCATAAGGAATTGTTTGGTCAAGTCCTGCATTTACTACCGGTAACGCATTGACTGTAACCATTGCACTGGCGGTTGAGGTACAACCGGCGGCATTCGTTACGGTTACGGTATAGGT
>DAOOWN010000086.1:0-12112 GCA_035371305.1 Bacteroidales bacterium | reverse complement strand
ATTTCTTACCTTTATATTGGTCCAAATTAATAGTGTTTCCGTTTTGGTCAACCCCCTCAAAATAAGGAGCTTTATCGCCTACTTTTAAACTCATATTCTTTTATTTTAAATAGGCTTAAAGGTAATGAAAAAAATAAAATTTAGAAATTAAAAATAACTTCATAATCGAATATTTTTGAGGCTTAAAAAAGTTATTCAGCTAAATTGTTCTTTTTTATTGTTTGATTTGATAATTGGTATTTTACATTTTTTCTCCTTGTCTTTTTTCATTACATTCGCTACCTAATAATATAGGTATGAAAAAAAATATTATTTTTTTGTTAATCAGCATATTAGCGTATGCATGTGGAAATAAAAAAGATTTATTACCCAACTCTGGAGGGAAACCCGGCGAAGTTATCGTTGTAATTGAAAAACAAGTTTGGAACGGCGAAGTTGGCGATGCACTTAAAAATTCGCTCATGCAAGATTATCCTGCATTACCTCAAGACGAACCTACATTCTCGCTGTACCCGGTACCTTTAGAAAACTTTAACGATATTTTCCAATCCAATAGAAATATTATCAAAATATCGTTTAATCCGAACTCAGATAGCACATTTATTCGCAAGACGAACGATCGCTGGGCAAAACCACAGCTTATTATTGAATTAGTTGCCAAAGACATAAAAGCTATGACTAAACTTATTCAACTCAATGGCAACAAAATAAAAGAACTTATTTTAAGCGAAGAACGCACAAGACTAAAACAAGTTTATACAAAATTTAGGGAAAAAAGCCTTATTACTCCCATTCATAAATTTGGTATTGACTTAATCATACCCAATGGTTACAAATTAAACCTAGATACTACAAACTTCATTTGGATTTCGTCTGAAACTCCCTATATGAGTCAGGGAATATTTGTATATTCCATTCCTTATAATGATACCTCAATATTTAATACAACAAAAATTTTAGCTATTCGCGATTCAGTTCTAAAAAAATACATACCCGGCCCCTTACAAGGAACATATATGACAACCGAATACAATTATCCACCCAGCGAAAAAAGATTTGAACTAAATGGTAATTTTATTTATGAAATACGTGGCTTATGGCGAGTAGAAAATGATTTCATGGGTGGTCCTTTCGTTAATTTTGCCACTGTTGTAAAAAACAATAAACTTGTATGTGCAGAAGGTTATGTTTATGCCCCAAAAGACGATAAAAAACCATTTGTTTGGCAAATGGAAGCCATTTTATATTCTTTAACACATTTATAATTGTTAATAATTAAAAGCCATATAAAAAAACATAATTCGCTCCTCATCGTAAAAAAAGAAAATAAATGTTGAGATTTTTTTCCATACTAAGTTTTCTGTTTTTTATACAATTATCTTTATTTTCTCAAGATTGTAATATAACTTCCAAAGCCAACGATATGTTGCCCGATAAGCTATGTGCACCTGTTACAGTTAGTTGGGAAGTTACATATCGAGGCGTAAACAATGTTGGAACTCCGGTTGAGATAGTTTTTAATTGGGACGATGGAAATCCCGTTGAAATTGTTGCAGCTACCAATACAAGTGTGCCATTAAAAGAATGGAAAGCAACCGTTGTTCATGTTTATCCTCAAGGTGGACCGCGTTGTAATTATCGCCCCGAAGCCACGTTACGAGTTAATGGAGTTCTTTGTACCAGCAGTATTCAACAACAAAATGTAACCGTTTGGGATATTGATTGCTATAATGGAGGTCATTTAGAAATTAACCCACAAGTTTATCCTATTTGCGTCGGAAATGACGGAACTGTTGTTTTTCAGGATGCAAGCATTTGGAATTGTGTTCCGCCGGTCGAAAACGACAACCCGAACGACCCAACACGCTGGACACAATGGGTTTATGGCACAAATTACACCATCAACAATGTTTTGGTAAATGGTATTGCTCAAACCTATCCATACTACGGAGCGGTGGTTCCTGCACCCGGACCGGTATATGGGCCTCAACCGCCCAATAACGTCAGTTTGCCGGTATATTCTCCGAATACAGCATTAGTAGGACAGTTTTTTGAAGTTACATTACGAAATTGGAATTACTGCAACCCATACGATGACCCAAACATACCAGGACCTCCTGCCGACCCTGTAAATGGCGATCATCCGCCTATAACAACTACTGCCATTATCTTAATTGTGCCCTACCCCGATGCTACCATACAACCGGCCGGACCCTTTTGTATTAACGACCCTTCTGTAACGCTTCATGCTGCTACCGGTGGAGGTATTTGGTCAGGCCCTGGAATAACCAATGCAACAAATGGAACATTTGACCCTGCTACAGCAGGAGCCGGTACTCATACCATTACCTATTCTGTAACCGATGGTAATGGTTGCACAGGTGTAGGAACAATACAAATTACAGTTTTTGCCCGGCCTACTATAAACATGCAACCCGGAACCAATTTAACGGTCTGCCCTGGCGACACTATTTTTTTAAATGCAAATCCAACTCCGGGAGATGGAGCTATAGCAGGTCATCTATGGACAGGAAGCACAGCTTATTTAAGTGCGACAAATATACCGAACCCTTATTTTGTTTGCAATGTACCGGGCAATTATAATTTAACATACAGAGTAACGGATGTTAACGGTTGTTGGAGACAGCAGAACGTTTCCATCCATGTTGCATCGGTAACAGCAAATATTACCCCCGATCCTGCTCAGGGTTGTGTTGGCATGCCTATTCCACTCAACGGTAATCCGAATGGAGGAACCGGAAATTATACGACCCAACTATGGACAGGAGCCGACAGCCTTTTGTCTAACAATAATACCTCTACACCAGTATTTTTAGCTCAGCAAGCAGGAACTTATACATTGAATTTTTTTGTTCAAGATAATTTAGGGTGCAGTGGAACCGATAACCTAACCATTCAAATTTCAAATGTACCTCATGCTAATGCAGGTTTAGACGACAGTATATGTGGTAAACATTTTGTATTGCAAGCAATTCCAAGCATAGGTACCGGCACTTGGTCCTTAATCAATGGTCCTGGAACTGCAAATTTTCAAAACGCTCATTTATTTAACACCGACGTAAACGTAAGTCAATATGGAGCATACGCATTTCAATGGCAAGAAATTTATGGCTATGGATGTACTTCTAATGATACGGTTACTATCCATTTTATTGAAACACCCACTGCTAATGCAGGGATAGATGATAGTCTTTGCGGTAAAACAACTGTATTAAATGCCATTCCAAGCATGGGCATTGGAACATGGTCGTATTATTCCGGATTAGGGAATATCACCTTTTCCGACATACATAATCCCAATACACAAATTCAGTCAGACAGTTATGGTAGCTTTGTTTTACAATGGATTGAATCAAATGGAAATGATTGCAACGACACAGATTATGTTACCATTAATTTTGATGTAGTTCCCATTGCATCTTTTTTACCCGACCATCCAGATGGATGCAGCCCTTTTTTAATTCAATTCCAGAATACCAGTCAATTTGGAACGAGCTATCAATGGAATTTCTCTGACAATTCAACATCAACAAATACAAACCCTTCTCATACATTTTACAACTCTACCAACAACGATGTACAGTATTCTGTTCAACTTATAGCAACATCACAATATGGATGTACCGATACAACATCATCGCATCTCATTGTTCACCCATTACCCGTATCTCAATTTTCTCACAATGCTCAACCGCAATGCAGCCCATTAAATGTTCAATTTAATAATACTTCCATCGGTGCAGTAAGCTATTTATGGGATTTTGGCGATGGGCAGCAATCAACACTTTTTAATCCCAATCATACATTTATCAATAATTCTACATTAATTCAATATTATACCGTAAAACTGATTTCAACAAATATTTTTGGATGCACTGATACTGCCATTCAATATATTACCGTTTTCCCAGATCCACATTATACCATAACAGCTCAACCAACCGAAGTTTGTTCACCTGCACTAATTGATTTTCAAACAGAACCCGGTGCTCAACTGTACATTTGGAGTTTTGGCGATGGAGTGAATCTTCAAGGGAATAACATTGTTCAACATCAATATATCAATACCGGTCAAAATGCTCAACTATATAATGTACAACTTATAGCAACCAACTATTTTGGATGCAGCGATACTGCCCACACTACTATTACAGTAAATCCTAAGCCAACAGCCCAATTTAATTATCAAGCGATTGAAATGTGCAGCCCAGCTTTATATAATTTTAATAATCAATCACAAAACGTCTTACAATCAACATGGTATTGGGGCGATGGAAATCAAGAATCAAACAATGCCTCATCAATACAACATATTTTCCAAAATATCGGTAATTCTACTCAACAATTTAATGTTTCGCTTAGCGTAACCAATTCTTTCGGTTGTAAAGATAGTTTTGTTGTTCCTGTAACCGTATATCCCAATGTTACGGCACTGTTTTCGACACCCGCAAATGGATGTTCTCCATTAACTGTAAATTTCAATAACAATTCATCACAAAACGTTACATATTTATGGGATTTTGGCGATGGAAATTCCTCTACATTACAAAATCCCAATCACACATTTGTAAACACAAGTACTAACCAACAAAATTATAACGTAAGCCTTATTGTTACTTCATCATATGGGTGCAAAGACACAATGCAATCTACTCTTAGCGTTTACCCAAGTCCAACAGCCAATTTAACAGTTACTAATGCCACAGGATGTGCTCCGTACAATGCACAATTTACCAATAATTCCCATGGTGCCAATTCATTTATTTATCATTACGGCGACAATACAAGCTCTACCAATCCGAATGTTATTACCAATCATCTTTACGACAACATAACCAGTTCAAGCGTAAATTATACTTGTTGGCTGATTGCCCAAAATAATTTTGGATGCAAAGACAGTACTCAGTTATCTATTCAGGTTTATCCGAGAGTAGTAGCACAATTTACAAGCGATAGTGCAGGTTGTAGTCCTCTTTATATTCAATTTAATAACCACTCACTCAATGCGTCCACATATTTATGGAATTTTGGAGACGGCTCAACTTCAACTACTTACGAACCAAATCATTTATTCATCAACAACACAACCGGAACGCAAACGTATCCTGTACACCTTACGGCTACATCAAGTTATGGTTGCGACGCTACTTTTACTAAAAACATAACCGTATATGCAGTCCCTGTTGCGTCATTCGTTGTTGATTCTACAGTATTGCATTATCCAAATCAAACCATAATAATTGACAATACTACATCAGGAACATGGCAATATTTATGGAATTTTGGTGATGGCACTTCTTCTACCCTTATGGAACCGCATCAACATACGTATGCTAATTATGGCAATTATCAAGTTAGCCTGATAGCCTACTCACCTTTTTGCAGCGATACAACTGCTTTAAATATTACATTTGTTCCACCGGTTCCGATTGCACACTATGAACCCAGCTACGCATCGGGTTGTCAGCCACTTACTGTCAATTTTAGCAATCAAAGTCTTTTTGCCACCAATTATTTATGGGATTTTGGCGATGGCAACAGTTCGAATGAAATTAATCCTATTTATACCTACTCAACGACTGGAAGTTATACTGTTACGCTCATTGCTACCGGTCCCGGAGGTCAAGATAGTTATAATGCCGGAAGTATAGATGTATTTCCTAATGCTACAGCATATTTTACGGTGAGTCCATCGGTTGTCTTTATTCCTGAACAGGGAGTACAGTGTTTTAACTTATCGCAAAACGCAAATTCTTATCTGTGGAGCTTTGGTGATGGAATAACTGCTACAGATGAAAGCCCTAAACATTTTTATACTTCAGAAGGTGAATATGACATTCAACTAATAGCAAATAACACGTATCAATGCCCTGATACATTTACTATATTTAGAGCAGTTGTAGCAAAATCTGCCGGCAAAATAGAATTTCCCAGTGCATTTACCCCCAATCCAAATGGTCCGAATGGCGGAAAATATAATCCCAATGATTTAAACAACGACGTATTTCATCCGATATTTGTTGGTGTAGATCAATATCAGCTTAGTATTTTTAACAGATGGGGTGAGCTAATTTTTGAAAGTACCGACCCAAATATCGGTTGGGATGGTTATTATCGTAACGAATTATGCAAACAAGACGTATATGTATGGAAAGTGAAAGGAAAATTTATTAATGGGCAATCTTTCTTAAAAGCAGGAGATGTAACACTTTTAAGATAATAAAAAAGATGAATAGAAATAAAAATCATATAAAATATATTCTTAATATGAAAACAACATTCATTGTTTTATATATTCTTTTGTCAACCGGATTTATATGGGGACAAAAGCATAACAAAATTTATTATAATAAGCTTGAAAAAGCAAACAGAGAAATATTATATGACAATTTCTCAACTGCATTGCCACTTTTCAGTGAGTTATATGCCATGGATAGTACCAATATAGATGTGGCCTATAAATTGGGAATTTGTATTTTTAAGGTACGACGCGAGTCGCAAGAATCATTCAATTATTTTGATAAAGCTAAAAATCAATATCCGGCTGCCTATTTTTATCTTGGCAGATTATACCATGCTCAACAAAAATTTAACAAAGCCCTTGAATGTTATCAAGAATGCCGAAACAGCAAAGAGAATAAAGACGTAAGCGAAGATGATATTCTTTTCTATATGCAGAAATCACTCAATGCCAAAGAAATGCAACTTACAAAGTCAAATGCTACCATAAGCAATATGAACAATGGAATTAACACACCTTTTGCAGAATATTGTCCTCTCCTATCACCTGACGAAAACACCATTTATTTTACAAGTCGCAGAAAAGGCTCAACCGGAAACAAATTAGATGCAAATTACGAATACTTTGAAGACATATATTTCGCCCACAAATCAAATGGAAATTGGAGTGATGTAAAAAATATCGGCAGCCCTCTGAATACTGAGCTACACGATGCTACCGTAGCCATTTCAAAGGACGGACAACAAATGTATATTTTTAGAACTTCGCCCGATTTAGTTAGTGGTTTAATTTTAGTTTCTAAACTGGAAGATGGTAATTGGACAGAACCCAAACCCATCGATTTTCCGATTTTTGAAAATAACAGCGTGGTAACATCTTTAACCATTTCCCAAGACATGAATACCATTTATTTTGCCAGCAACCGCGAAGGCGGATACGGCGGTAAAGATATTTATCGAATAACCCGAATGCCCGACAGTACCTGGAGCAAACCTATGAACTTAGGACCTACTATTAATACACCATACGACGAAGAATCACCTTTTATCCATCCGGATGGAGTTACGTTATATTTTTCATCACAAGGACATAAAAACATGGGCGGGTTTGATATTTTTTATTCCATTAAAGATGAAAACGGCAACTGGTCAGCACCTGAAAACTTAGGATTACCCATAAATTCTGTTTTAGACGACTTATATTTTATAGCAACGTTTGATGGAAAAACTTTTTATCTGTCATCCAATCGCGACGAAGGAAACGGTTCTATGGATATTTATAAAGGAGAAATCATTGACCCTCAAACCAATCGCCTGGTTTTAAAAGGAACCATTATGACACAAGAGCCTGAGATTAGCCCAATAAAAGCAACCATTACCGTTATCGATTTTGATACTAAAGAACTGCAAGGAATCTACCGCACTTCTCAAAATGGCAAGTACATTATGGTATTACTGCCACGCAAAAAATACAAAATGATTGTGGAAGCCGAAAATTATTATCCATTCTCAACAGAAATTGACTTAAAAGAACGTTTGCAATTTGAAGATTTATTTAAAACGATCATTTTAAAACCTATAAGTAAAGAATGAAATCTATAATATTGTTTTTATTCATCGTTTTATTTTCAACAAGATTATTTGCACAAGACCCCCATTTTTCACAATTTTATGCAAATTCTCTTTATTTAAGTCCTTCATTTGCAGGAAGTACGCAAGGCACAAGGCTTATAACCGACATTCGCGATCAATGGCCAGGCATTCCGGGTTCTTTTTTTACTTCAACCATCTCTTTAGACCACTTTATTCCTACTCTTAACAGTGGTATGGGGCTTTTACTTATGAAAGACGTTGCCGGACAAGGACGACTCGGAAGTATGCAAATTGGTGTTCAATATACCTATCAATTTCGTATTTTTAAAATTTATCATATTCGGCCTGCCATTCATATATACAGAACAAATAGAACCATCGATTTCAACAGGCTTGTATTTAACGACCAATTAACTTTATCGGGTGTAGCCGGAGGTTCTGTCGAAGTTCCTCCTCTAAAACAAGTAGGTTATATAGATTTTGCAAGTTCTTTTATGATTTATTCCGAAATAAATTGGTTCGGTTTTACCTGGGACCATATGTTAGAGCCGAACCAGTCCATAATAGACGGCTATAGCACTATTCCCAAAAAATATACATTATTTGGCGGACACAAATTCTTTTTAAACGGCAAAACAAGTATCTATAACGAAGAAAGTGTCAATGCTTGGATACATTATCGTTCACAAGGAAAATTTGACCAAATTGACTTAGGGGCATACTGGATTAGGACTCCTATAATACTTGGGTTTTGGTATAGAGGCATTCCTTTATTAAAGCGATATAAAGCCGGTTATCAAAATAATGATGCCATAATATTTAATGTTGGTTATGTTTGGAAAGACATTAAAATTGGATATTCATATGATGTTACTATTTCACGACTCATTGCAAATACATACGGTTCGCACGAATTCTCGTTGGTTTATGAATTTAACCAAGACCAACGGATGAAAAAAAAGACCAGAAAAGTGATTATTCCATGTCCTAAGTATTAAACTAAAAGATATTACAAATGAAGATAGCAGTAGATTTTGACGGTACCATAGTTGAAAATAAGTATCCGGAAATTGGTGAAGAAAAACTATTTGCTTTTGAGACGTTAAAACAACTTCAAAAACGCGGCCATCAAATAATTTTATGGACATACAGAACCGGAAGAGAATTGGACGAGGCAGTAAATTTTTGTAAAGCGCATGGTGTTGAGTTTTATGCTGTAAACAATAATTATCCCGAAGAAAAGCCCAGTGATGGACTGCCCAGAAAGATTAATGCCGATATTTATATTGACGACCGAAACTTGGGAGGTTTTATAGAATGGGGCAAGGTATGGCAAATATTAACCGACGAAAGTATGGAAGCACTTGAATCGCAATATAATAAATCAAAGAAAAGTTTTTTTTTAAAACTCTTTAAAAAGTGACCCTACCAGGAATCGAACCTGGATTTAAAGTTTAGGAAACTTCCGTTCTATCCGTTGAACTATAGGGCCCGAATTGATTATTTTATTTTAAAAAGTTACGAATTTCGATTACATTTCCTTTTTCATCCCACTCGGTTTTCTCTAAATATACACCATTTCGAAATTTAGCTTCTTTCTTTTTTTGTCCGTTTTCGTAATACCATATATTTACGCCATCCATTTCGTTGTTTTGGTAATTTGCTTTTATTCTAAGCTGCCCCGAAGGATACCAATACAACCATAGACCTGTTTTTTCGCCCATTTTGTATTTTCCTTCCACTTTCTTTTGACCATTACTATACCAATATTCCCACAAACCATCGCGTACTCCATTGGTATAAGCTCCTCTTAAACCTTTTTGCCCATTTTCGTAATATCCGTAGCACTGTCCTGTATATGGTTCGGTCGATTTTTTAAGATAGGCTATTGAATCACGGGTTTCTATTTGCCTGTAATCCACTCCCTGAGCAAATGTTTTATCTAAAAGGTTTTGAAAATATTTTTCAAGCTTTTTTGTATAAGCAGCATTTTCAACGAGACTATTGTCTTTTTTGTCCATAACATCTATCGTTACCGTAATATTTTCGGCATCAGGGCAATATGGACAACGAAACCATGCTACTACAAAGGTTATTTTTTCTCCTACTTCCGGAATTTTTACCTTTTTCCAGCGAATAAAATTACTTTTAAGTTTATAATCTTTTCCAAAATTTTCTTTTAGAATGCTGATAAAATTTGCAGCATTTTGAATTTCGCGCGTAGCAAAGGTCAAGTATAATTTACTTTTATCGTCTTTTTTGGTTTTCCATTTGAGTGCGTCAATAAAATCATATGCCATGGCAATCACTTCATTGAGCAAAATCAATGAATCTTCGAGTTCAAAATGTTGATTTTGTTTAAGGTTAAGGTTTTTGACGGGTAAAGCAACTTGTTTATAACCAATACAGCTTATTATTAATGTATCATTTAAAAATTGGTTTGGGAACGAAAATTCAAATTTTCCCGCCTCATCCGAGGTGGTTCCGTATGGACTGTCTTTTATACGGATATTGGCATATTGTATCCCCTTCTCTTCTTTTTGACTTAAAACAACTCCCTTTAACGTGTTTTTTTCCTGTGAATAAGTTAGTTCACCTGTACAAAAAAATAGTATGATTATTAAAAAGAAGAGTTTAAAATAATTCATTTTGTTGGGGTTGATTTTTGTTTTCTTCAAATGATAAGAGTGATAATTCTTCTGAAGGTTCCGTTTCAGTATTCAAATTTGTTAATGAATCTTCTGTAGATTCAACAGGTTCTACAAATAACGATTTAGGTGCTTGTTCTGTTTTTGTATTTTTTTTCGTGTTTTTAGGCTTAACCGAAATTTGTTGTGCTTTGGCAGCAGAATTAGCAGGAGCATTGATACCTGAATCTAACAATGGATTTTCAACTAAGTCTATTTTATTTGCTTTTAAATACATTCCCCATTTAATTGCATCCATTATTGATTTTATAGCAAGTTCAATTTCCCATGTATCGTTAGCATTTTTAGGAATAACGGTAAATTCAGTTTTACTTTCAATACAATAATCAAACAATGCTTGTAAATTTTTAGTTTTAACATGAATGCGTGGTTTTTCCATCTGTATTGCCATAATTTATTATTTATTAAAAGGACAGCAAAAATAATATTTTTTTGATTGATAAAAAAATGCTAAATGCAATAACTTTGGTCGTTATTCTCTGGTTAGTTCGTGAAACAATTCTTCCAAACTTTTTTCTTTTCGCTGCAACGATAAAACCGTAATATTTTTCTTTACTGCAAATTGAAAAATAAGTGGACGAACATCGGATTCTGCATCAATAATAAACTGCATCTTTTTTAACGATTTGACTTTTTTTACGCCTTTAATAGCAGATAAATCATCTAAAGCAACCGTTTTATCAAATTCAACAAAGATGACAAATTTTTCTTTGTCCATCATAGATTCTTGCAACGATTCTTTGTTGTTATCGGCTACAAGTTTCCCTTTATTAATAATAATTATTCTTTTGCAAATGGCTTCAACTTCTTGCATAATGTGTGTTGAGAGCAAAACTGTTTTTTGTTTTCCAACCTGAGCAATCAAATTTCTGATTTCAATAATTTGATTGGGGTCTAAACCACTGGTTGGCTCGTCTAAAATCAACACAGACGGGTTGTGAATAAGAGCTTGAGCAATGCCGACGCGTTGTTTATAACCCTTTGATAAAGAACCGATCAATTTATGTTGCTCAACTCCTAAGCCTGTTTGTTCAATTATTTCGGCTACTCTGCTCGATTTATTATTAATTTTATAAATAGAAGCCACAAAAGTCAAGTATTCCTTAACATACATATCCATATATAAAGGATTGTTTTCGGGCAAATAACCTATCTGCTTACGCACTTCAATGCTTTCGTTTAAAATATCCATTCCGTTTACCAACACCTGCCCTTCGTTGGGGGGAATAATGCCCATAATAATTTTCATCATGGTCGTTTTGCCGGCTCCGTTGGGTCCCAAAAATCCAAAAATTTCGCCTTTTTCAACCTTAAATGAAACATTATCTAAGGCTTTTTGTTCGCCGTAATATTTCGATACATTAATTACTTCAATAGACATGTAATGGCTAATTATAAATTGTTCAAAATTAGCTTAAAGAATCGAATTATAAAAACAGTAAAGTTAAAAAGGTGTTAAAAGAGACCTTTTTCGTGTTTAGCCTTTAACACTTGAAGCATATCTCTAACCATGGCATCCATATCGTATGCAGGTTTCCATCCCCATTCTT
>DAOOWN010000085.1:0-12286 GCA_035371305.1 Bacteroidales bacterium | reverse complement strand
CAACCACATAGCTCAAGTAATGTATATGGTTTGTATTGCTCAGAAGAAATATTTTATACTCTTTTTTAAGTAACTGAAGCATTTTTATACGGGGTTGAGGTATGTCGAGCAACATAGCATTCCATGCCCTGATAATATCTAATGAGCTTGTATCGGGCGAACAGAATTGCTTAATGTACATTATAAATTCATTATCTGAAATTGCTCCTATTTCAAGTTTATTGAGCATACTTGACGAATTGGGATTTGAGAATATTTTCTCGGGTTGATAAAGCTTTAACGACCTTAAAGCCTGTATCGTTTTTTGTGGATCAATATTGATGATAACCCCACCAAAGTCGAAAATTATATTTTTTACTCCTGTCAGCATCGTTTTAAAAATACTTAGGTCGAATAATCTCCGATAAAATTACCGCTTTTTTTAAGTCTTCTTGGCTAACTTTAAAGGATGGCTCGTTTTTTTCATTTACTTCGTTAAGAATCACTTTCTTTTTAATGATTCTGTGATCACTGTTAACCTCATCTTCAATTGTTTCTAAATCTTCCACCTCATTGTCCCACGAGCTTGTCATGGTAGTAAATGTATTATTCATGGACGTTCTTTTTATTTCCTCTACCGGCGGGAAATTCGTTTCCTGTTTCGTGCTTTTTGGTGTTATCGTTTTGTGTCGAGGAACGTCAACTGATTTTTTTTCCATCGTCTGTTCCTTATTTTGTGCCGTTTTTTTCTTTTTGCTAAAAGCAATAAAGAAAATAATAGCCACTATAATATACACTATTCGTTGGATGATTTCTTCGTCCATGGCCAATGAATTTTAGTTTTTGAAATTTGTGGCAATTTAATCTTTTTTCTTGATAATCTTACTATAAAATTATCTTGATGTTTATTTTTGTTTATTCTTTCCGCTTTTTTAAGGTTTTTACGCATTCTTCGATGTACTTTTTTGTCGGTTGCGAGTTCATTTGGTTTGTCTATTTTCTTCCAAAAACGCTTTTTGGTTTTTATTTCGTTGTAATTGGCTGCTTTTTCTTTTTTCCGTTGTTCTTTTTTTGCTTTTCTTACTGCCTTTGGCTCGCGTTGGAAAATTTTTTTCAGCGAAAAGTGGTTCGTTTTTTTGGGTTTAACATCAATGGAATGAGGTTGAGCTAAGGCGGGCATACAAACCAGCATAGAATAAAAAGCGAAAATAAATATAAAGCATCGTTTAAGATGTCCTTGCAAGATTGGTGGTTTTAAAATATCTTTACTCAAATTTTATAAAAATGAATTTTTCAAAAATACTTATTTTTTTAATTACTTCGGTGGTTATTTTGACCAATGACAGCTGTAAAAAAAAGGACGATGTAGTTCCTTACGTTAGAGTGAATTTTACGATATTTCTGAGCGACCCCGATTTTGTTTCCCTGCAAACCGTAGGAAACAGTGTATATGTTACCGGTGGAGTTTCTGGAATTATTTTGTACCGCAAATCGCAAGAAGAATTTTCGGCCATAGAACGCTGCTGCTCATATCAGCCATCGGATAGGTGTGCTGTATTAGTGGACAGTGCCAACACCAATACACTCATTTGCAAATGTTGTAATTCTAAATTTTCAATTTGGGACGGTTCTGTTTTATCGGGAGTAGCCTCACGCTCGTTAACAACCTATCAAACTCTTTTCGATCAGCAATATAATTCACTCAAGGTTTTTAATTAGCTTCTAAAACCTTAAATAGCTCGTCTAACTTCGGTGTTAGAATTATTTCAGTTCGGCGGTTTTTTGCTCTTGCTTCTACCGTTTTTGCATTTTCTAACGGCAAGTATTCGCCTCTGCCAACCGCAGATAATCTTTTCGGGTCTATTTTTGAATTGTTCAATAAAATCTTTAGCACTGCAGTAGCTCTTTTGGTGCTTAAGTCCCAATTGTCTTCTACTGCACCGTTGCCTTTAAAAGGAACATCGTCTGTATGACCTTCAATCATAATATTTACGTCAGCATTTTTTTCCAATACGGTGGCTAAATCTTTTATTGCCTTTTGTCCTTTTGCATCAACATCCCATTTGCCTGATTGAAAAAGCAGTTTTTCTTCCATCGATACATAAACTTTCCCGTTTTTATTCATAACTGTCAATCCGTTGCCTTCATAGCCCTTTAGAGCTTTAGCCACTTTTTCTTTTAATGCCAACACAGCAGAATCTTTTTTATTTAGTATCCCTTCGAGTTCTATTAATCGGGCATTCTTTTTATCTAAAAGCGATGTCTTATTGTCCAACTCTGCAAGCAATGAATCTACATTCACTTTCTTTTTATTGATTTCGCGTTCCATGGCTTTTAGTTCATCTTCTTTTTTCAGAAGCGACTCCTGCAGTTGTTGTAATTGAGCCAACAATTTTTGATTTTCGCTGTTCGATTCAAAATTTTTCTTTTTTAATAAATTATTGAGTTCTTCGTTTAATTTTGTCATTCGCAATAGTTGCTCTTTTTGAGTTCTCATGGCATAACCTTTCGAAGCCGTATCTAATGACAATTCGCTGACTTGCTTATTTATCTTATCAATAAGCTGTTGCATTTCGTTAATTTTTTCGCTCAATTCCTTGTTTTGATTTTTCAAATACCCGCGTTCATCTTCGCATTGTTCGTTTTTTGATTTTAAATCTTTATATTGCTTTAAGGGCACACAAGAAAAAAGGCTAATTGTAAAAACAAGCACAAAAGGAAAAATCAGTTTCTTAGTCATAATTGTTGGCATTTTCGACAAAATTAATGAATCCTTATAAGGCTAAAGCAAATAAACCATAAAACATATCAACAACGAAATGTTAAAAGACTCATTTTTATATCTCATTTTTTAGATAAAGAAAAATAAATCCCCAACCCATATTAAAAAAATAAAAAGCGAACAACGATATTTGAAAATTTAAAAATAAATATGTAGGTTTGAAACTTGAAATAGGACATGCCATGAGCGATAGTGAAGTACTTCAAATTGACATCAAAAAGGTTATTGCCTCAAAAAATCCAACGTTGGCAAAATGGTTACCGGGATTCATCATGTCATATATAAAAAGAGTACTCCATCAAGAAGAAATCAATGCTTTTTTAAAACGAGCTCATCACTTACACGACTACGATTTTGTCAAAGCTGTTTTAGACCTATTTTCCATTCAATATATTGTTCATGGTATAGAAAACGTTCCTAAAGAAGGTCGTTTTCTATTCGCTTCCAATCACCCGCAAGGAGCTATTGATAGCATGTGTTTTATTGATGCTGTTCACGAACATATGGGCGATTGTCGTTTTGTAGTAAACGATGTGCTGCTCACACTAAAAAATTTCGACCCCATTTTCTTACCTGTAAACCATTTTGGTGGACAAAATAAAGAAAATGCCCGTCTTTTTGACGAAGCATTTAAATCAAATTTACAAATTTTATATTACCCGGCAGGTTTTGTAAGCCGCAAAATAAAAGGTAAAGTACAAGATATTGATTGGAAAAAATCATTCATCAATTTGGCCATTAAATACGAACGCTCTATCGTACCTGTATTCATCGACACTCAAAATTCAGCATTTTTTTATCGTTTATCAAAAATAAGAACTGCACTGGGCATTAAAGCCAATATCGAAATGTTTTACTTAGCCGACGAAATGTTTAAACAAACCGGAAAGACCCTACACCTTTATTTCGGAAAACCCATATCATATACAACTCTTACCGAAAATAAAAACTCCGCTGAATTAGCAAGAGAAATTCAAAGAATAACGTATCGATTAAAATCTATGTAATATGGAGAACCATCAACACAAAAGAATTATTCCACCGGTTCCATTAAACCTAATTAAAAAAGAATTAACGCGCGACAAATTTATTCGCAAAACCAATCATGGAGGGAATTACATATATTGTATAACAGCCCACGATTCACCCAACGTAATGCAGGAAATCGGCAGACTTCGTGAGCTCACATTCCGAAGTTCAGGAGGCGGAACCGGTTTAGAAGTTGATATTGATGAATTTGACACCTGCGAAAAACCATATAAGCAATTAATTGTTTGGAACCCAAAACGAAAAGAAATAGTTGGAGGATATCGTTTTATTCTTGGAAAAGAAGCTATGCGCGACGCAAACGGAAAAATAAAACTTGCCACCTCTCATTTATTCAATTTTTCAGAAAAATTCATGAACGAATATATGCCCTACACCATAGAATTGGGGCGTTCATTTATTCAACCCAATTATCAGAGCACCGGAACCGACCGCAGAGGTATCTTTGCACTCGACAATATTTGGGATGGACTTGGCTCACTCACTGTTATTTATCCGGACATAAAATACTTTTTCGGAAAAGTAACCATGTATCCCGATTTTAACCGCCAAGCCAGGGATCTTATTCTTTTCTTTTTAAATAAATATTTCAGCGATAAAGAAAACCTTATAACTCCCATTTATCCGTTAAAAATCGAAACCCCTATCGAAGAACTCGAAAAAGTTTTTACCTCCGACAACTACCTCGAAAATTATAAAATACTATCGCAAAAAGTCAGATCGTTGGGCGAAACCATACCACCACTAATTAACTCATATATGAATCTTTCGCCAACCATGAAAGTGTTTGGCACCGCCCTTAACGACGAATTTGGCAATGTAGAAGAAACCGGTTTAATCATCACGATTAAGGATATTTATGCTGTTAAAAAAGATAGGCATATTTTAAGTTTTAAAATCGGAAAAAGAGTTTTTAAATTTTAACTTTTGTATTCGCAAAATTTGTACTTTTGAAAAATTAAAAACAGAAGATTATGGCACTATCAAAGCGTCCTTACGAAGGAAAAACATTAGCAATATTAACCGGCGGTGGCGACACTGCTGCTCTAAATGCAAGTATAGAAGCTATTAAAAGCAGAGTATCTGCATTGGGTTTTCAAGTTTATGGAGTCCGCAAAGGATGGAAAGGACTTTTAGGCGAAGGCGACATTGTAAACCTGACAAACCAACCCTACGATGGCGTATATGGAGGTACTGCATTACGTAGTAGCCGTACGAATCCTTTTTCGGGTAGCGATACATCAAGAGTAGAACAAATAATTACAAATTTAAAACGCTACAAAATCGATGCATTAGTAAGTATTGGCGGCGACGATACCAATGGAGCAGCCAAAAAACTTTACGAAATGGAAGGAATTCCCGTCATCGGGTTCCCAAAAACCATCGATAACGACTTAAAAACCAAAACCATTCATAATTACAATGGCGAACTCATTGAAGCTGTAATGTGTCCCGGATTCCCTTCAGCAGCAAAAGGTGTAGCCGAATTAACAACTCGCTTAGCAACCACAGCCGAATCGCACTCTCGCATCATGGTTGTTGAAGTTATGGGTCGCGATGCAGGTTGGCTAACCGGTTCTGCACTAATGGGCGGAGCTGAAATCTGCTTAGTACCGGAGTTCCCTATTACCAAAGAAAGAAAACAAGCTTTGTTTGAAAAAGTTAAAGAAGTATATCATAAGTCAAAAAAACAATATCTGATTATAGCTGTTGCCGAAGGTGTACGCTGGTACGATGAAAAAACAGGCAAGGTGGATGTTGTATATGCCAGCAGCGAAGTTGATGAATACGGCCACCCACGTTTCGGAGGTATAAGCGGAGTCATTGCCAGCGAAATATCCAAAGCAACCGGACTCGATGCCAGAGCCCAAAACTTGGGATATCTCGCCCGCTCAGGCGATTGTCGCAACTACGACCGCCGCTTGGTAAGTGTACTGGCCGATAAAGTGGTAGATTTAATATTACGCGAAGACTATGGACGTATGCCGGTTCTATCGAAGCTTTCTACCTATCAGGAATTAGAAGTTTTCAATACCGATACCATCGACATGGGAAACATCGGAAACCAACCATTGCAAGATATTTATTACCTTCCCGAAGAATTCCAATTCAGTGAACAATATGTCGATTTCCTTTCGTATTTTATCGACAAGCCAAAACAAATCCGATTCGACTACAATTTTCCTAAAGTTAAACCCTTAATGTAACCAATTTATGTACGGAAATTTTCAAGCATTTCTTCAAAAAGAAATTCAACAAATTAAAGATGCAGGACTATATAAAAACGAACGAGTTTTAGTAAGTCCGCAAAGTGCAAAAATAAAAATTAACACAGGACAAGAAGTACTAAATTTTTGTGCCAACAATTACCTTGGATTATCCAACAACCAACATTTAATAGCTGCTGCAAAAAAAGCGTTAGACAGTCATGGTTACGGAATGTCAAGCGTTCGTTTTATTTGCGGCACAACCGATTTACACAAGGAGCTCGAGAAAAAGATTGCCGATTTTTTTGGGACCGAAGATACCATTCTGTATGCTGCATGTTTTGATGCCAATGGCGGTGTTTTCGAACCTCTAATGGGCGAAGAAGACGCTATTATTTCGGATTCGTTGAACCATGCTTCTATTATCGATGGTGTAAGACTAAGCAAAGCTGTTCGCTACCGTTATAATAACGCCGATATGAACGACCTGGAAAAACAATTGCAAGCAGCACAAGCACAACGCTTCCGTTTAATTGTAACCGACGGTGTATTTTCGATGGATGGGAATGTTGCTCCCATGGATAAAATCATCGCCTTAGCCGAAAAATACAACGCCTTAGTTATGGTTGACGAATCGCACTCAGCAGGAGTAGTTGGCAATACAGGTCGAGGGGTTACCGAACTTTACAATTGCCGTGGCAAAGTTGATATCATCACCGGCACACTTGGTAAGGCTTTTGGTGGTGCAGTAGGTGGTTTTACTACCGGTCGCAAAGAAATAATCGAAATGCTTCGTCAGCGTTCGCGTCCTTATTTATTCTCAAATTCATTGCCCCCTATGGTTGTAGCAGCCGGTATCGAAATGGTAAACATGATGGCTTCGACCAATACATTACAAGATAAACTACATGCCAATGTTACGTATTTTATGGAAAAGATCCAAAAAGCAGGATTTGATATTAAACCTACACAATCGGCTATTGTTGCAGTTATGCTTTACGACGCTAAACTTTCTCAGCAATTTGCAGCCGAATTACTTAACGAGGGCATTTATGTCATCGGTTTTTACTATCCTGTTGTACCACAAGGGCTTGCCCGCATAAGAGTTCAATTATCCGCTGCTCACGAGTTTGAACATATCGATGCTTGCGTAGATGCATTTACACGCGTTGGGAAAAAATTGGGTGTATTAAAATAATAATTCATAAAAAACACATTAAAAAAGCTATCTCAAAATCGGGATAGCTTTTTTAATTCTCATGACTTCTTAGCATCCATTGTTTTTTTTAACCTCCATTCTGTTGATAAAAAACGTTTTTGAAATGCTTTGAGATTTTTTAAAAAGTTGATATTTATTATTGAGTCCTATATACGAAAAAGTCAGATTAAAGAAACGTTATTTTCCAACGTTCAGACTTATACTCACATAGATATTTCTTCCCGGATTTAAAAGCCCAACTTCTTTTAGGGTTGATAAATGGTCAATGTATTTCTTATCAAACAGGTTATTAACACCAAAAGCAATGTTTAACAGTTGTTTCGCAATAAAAACATTTCCACCTAAATTCAAGTCTATTAACCAATAGTCGCTTGTCGGTGTTTCGTCCGTAGCAAAACGATTTTGCTTAAAACGATAATTCACCGTTGTCCCAACGAAAGCATCGTTGAAAAGCCAGCATTTCCCTTTCATAAACCGTATATCGTTCGACCATTTATGAGCAGGGATATTGGGCAATATTTCCCCATTTTTTTTATAACCATAAACCATGGAATACATCGTTTCTAAATGCAACCAAGAATGACTTTTGGGGTGAAAATGTAAGCCAGTTTCACCGCCATAGAGAGATGCATCGTTTTGCATATATTGATATTTATAAATGCCGCTTGCGGTGGTATCGCCTAAAGGTTGAATGTAGATATAATGGTTTACATCATTGAAAAAACCTGCTATGTCGAACGTTATATTTTCCTTATGGATATGCACACTAACATCGTATTCCAACGATTTTTGAGGCTTCAATTGAGCATTTCCTACTTCAAAACGAAGTTCGTGTTGACCGTACGATGTTAGCTCTGCTATATTGGGTGTACGAAATGCCGAAGCGACATTCATTCTAAATAAAACATCCTCAAGTATTTTGTATGTAAACCCTGCAGAACCATTGATGCTCTGATAATTTTTATTCACGGATGGACGGTATAAGCTATCAGAAAGTATTCCTACAGACACCGTTGACAGGTCTTTGTAATCGTAACGTATGCCCATTTGAGGAATAAAGCGATGAGCAATGGTATATTTTATTAGACCAAATACCGAATGATTAAATGTTTGAGCGTTGGGAAGAAGAATGACCTCTGCATCATGTATGTTTTTATTAAGTTGTGTATAGCCCTGAATACCAATTAAATATTCAGATTTTTCGCCGGAGGGCAAGGTTAATTTCGTTTCATATTGAAAGGTCGAAAGTTGCATATCAATTTCCCTCACTTGTTTCTCGGCAAAATGAATCAGCTCCGTATTTTGGAAAGAGCCGTTTAGCTCAAGTTTGAAATCGCCTAAGTACCATTTATTCTGACTCTGAGCAAAATGCGTATTGAATTGTTGATAAAAGATCTCGGGTAATCGTCCTCGTTGGTCTATTTGTTCTATTGCTTCATCTTCTGCCAATCCAATTTTATGCCTGCTATATTCGTAAAATATCTTATTTATTCCTTTTGAATGAATACATCCGCCAAACAGTTTTGCCGACATTTCGTTAAACCTTGTATTGGGAGCGTACAGTCCGCCTCCCTGCATATAATCGGCATGGCTTTTCTGACCAAAACGCATCCCTCCAAAAAACTTGTCTCCCGATGCTTTTATTCCAAAATTATTTTGAAAACCCCATGAGTTTGAAAAAAACTGAGCTGTGTAATCACCTTGCCAAGTTTTGGCCGGAGCGGGTTTTTCACGAATAAAATTCAAAACTCCACCCATTGCATCCGAACCATATAAAAGCGAAGCAGGGCCTTTGATTACTTCTACTTGCTCTATACCAAACTCATCTATGCCTAAAGGATGATGATTTGAATATTGATAATTTTCGTATCTGCTACCATTATTCAAGACTAAAATATTATCCATACCCAAGCCTCTGATTACGGGTTTTGAAACTCCACTCCCCTTGCTTATCATATCGACCCCAGCAACCCTACTAAGCATATCCATAAAGTTCGGACTTACAATAGCATCGTGCGATTTTAGTTTCAGAACCTCAATTTTTACGGCATTTGCATGTTGGCTTGTAACATACCCCCCCGAAACCACTACTTCTTCGGACTGTATCGGCGAAAGTTTCATTGTAATGTCTTTTCTAATAGAATCCCCTGTAATCTGAACACTTTCAATATGATTGGCATAGCCCAAAAATGAATAACGAAGGGTTACTTTCCCTTTTGGGATGTTAGTAAATCGGTAGTTTCCGTTCTGGTCCGATACCGTTCCTTTGTTTAACTCAACCCATAAAATATTGGCACCGGCAAGAGGTTGATTTTGTTCATCTGTTATCTTGCCATAAACAACATGTTGGCTAAATGTTTTTACAGTAATAAATAAAAACAAGAAAATTAGACACGTTTTTATCATATAAGCTAGTTTTTTAAGCATTTATTGCATAAACCTGTTGCAGTAAACTCGATATTTTCAACTTTAAAATCGACGGGAAGCATATTGGGAGAAATCTCTATATTGGTAAAGCAATAGACTTGATGGCAATGGCGACATTGAAAATGCATATGTTGTTTTTTTTCTTTTTGGTTTACAAGCAAATAAACACCTCCTTCTTCTGACGAAATTTTCCGTAAAATTCCCTTTTCGCAAAGCGTAAGTAAATTGCGATAAACACTTACTCTGTCAGCCCATTCCTTGGCTTTTTCATCAATAAATGTTTTTGAAAGAGGTTTTTTGGAGATTAAAAACAATTGAATTAGCTTTTCGCGTATTTCTGTAACAGACAATCCTTTTTTGACTAATATTTTTGCAGCAGTTGTTGATTTCATATTTGCAATTTTGTTGCAAATATATATATTTTTTGCAACATTGTTGCATAAAAAAAAATAAAAATTTAATTTTGTGAAGTTAAAAATTATAAAAAAAGAGGATGAATTCAGTTAATAAAAAAACTAAAAAATTCAAATATTATCAGTAATAATTTCTATATTTAGATTGTTGTTTTTAAAAAAGTCGGCATCTTCAGTCACAACCTTCCAGCCGCGAAGTCTTGCTAATTCTATATAATAACTATCGTTGAAGTCACATTTCCCAAATTCTCCGAAAATATTCTCTATTGAAACAGCATTAAAATCGTCATTTGCCTTCTCAGAGGTTTTTAGAATATTGCCTAAAGCAATTTTTAAGTCATTTACACTTTTTTGAAATTCATGCGTTTTTATAAAATCTCTTTTGTAATCAACATTTGCTTGTTTATCCTTTTTCCATTTCTTAAATTCAGTTTGCAACCAGTAATTGCTGAATTCAGACAGAACCATTGAATTAGTAAATACTGCAGCATTCTTATTTTTAATTTTAGCTAAAAAATTTGAGTAAGTAGCTTGTTTTGATTTTTTGAAATTAGCTAAAGGGTAAAAAAGATAAATCCAAATATTATTGTCGAAAAAGAAAATATCGTTAAATGAAGGTTGAAAATCTTTGATATTGTGAATTTTAGCCATTTTTAATTGTTTACATCATCCTCAAAACCCTGTGGGTTTTCAAAATATTTCTTTGCTCTTTCTATCACTAACTGAAAAAGTGGGATGTCCTCTTGTTTAATATTTAAAAGCTTTAAGTTATTATTTAGTTCTTCACTTGAATATTTGCTATATAGCTGGCCAATTGCAGCATTTAAAAATGCTGTAATAATAAGATTGATATTCTGAAAATCGAGTTCTACTTTTAGGTTGTTGGATAAAGCTTGATCGATCTTTTTAAAAACTTTTTCACCATCATCTACGCTTATTGCTGAATCTCCGTTAACTTCGTTATAAATTGAAATAATATATTTATCTACGTTCATGCTGCAAATATACAAGATTTTTTTTACACATTCATAAACAAAAAAATCTAATCTGTTTAAAAAATTATATCTTCGATGGTTTCGGATTTCAGATAGTAGAAATCTTTATCATCGAGATTAAATTCAATATTTACAATTGTACCCGGAAATTCTTCTTCAAAACTTTTTGTTTCGTTTTTTTTATCTTTGTTCATTTCCCAATAACCATCAGCCGAGACTATTTGAATTTTGCCTTTATTAAGACTTATAAATTCCTTAATAAGCTTTAAGCCCAACCCACCAGGGATGTTATTCTCTTTCGGTTTGGTTGTGTTATTTCCTGAAACTGCCCAATTAATGGCTTCTGTGCCTAAAATTGTATCAACACCATTTTGGTTCGCTTTTAAAAAATCATTTACATTTTTTTTAATAGTATTTCCCATATCTACAATTGTAAAATCAAGACGAGGAGGAGTTTTAGAAGGATAGTATTGTCCGCAACTATAAATAAATTCACAATTACCGTGAATAACTGCATTGCTGTATATTTCAAAAATACTTTTTATGATTTCTTTTCTAAGTGCAGCACTTAATTTTGGAAAATCTTGTTTTGAAATAAGCTCTACATCGAGAAATTCTTTAATAAGTCTGTCTTCTTCAATTTTATTTCTCCTGTATTTAATGGTTGTATCATGCTTATCAGGCATTGTGTCAAAACCATACGATGATAAAAAATTATTTTTTCGCAGCGATTCTTCTACTCGATTTGTCAAATTTATTATTTTAACATTATTAATGTTATTTCGTGTTTTGTCAAGAATAGCACCTAAAACGGCGGTTAAATTTGCTTCGAACCATGTATTTGCTTCAAAGTCTAGAATTATTTCGTTAAAATACAATTTATTACAATAATTGATTAGTTTAACTAAAAATGAAAAGCCTTCATAATCAGAACAGACTTTTGGGGGAATTTTTATTACTATCATACTACTTTTTTTCTTGAATAAAAATAAAAACTATTTCTTCGTTTTCCTAAATCGCAATTTCTCTCACTCGTTTTGCTACTTCATAAATTTATTAGTTATTAAATTATTCATATTTGTTTTAAGAAAGCAAAATTATATTTTTTTTGCATCAATAATAATGGTCTTTCTTATTTGATTCTATTTTTATATTATAAAAGACCCGTTGTGCATTTATAAAAAAAGTAAAAAAGTTGTTCATTGAATTAAAATAAT
>DAOOWN010000084.1:0-12419 GCA_035371305.1 Bacteroidales bacterium | reverse complement strand
CACAGCAGGCTTTGGAGTTCGAGACCTAAGCAGCGGCACCGCTACCAGCTATATGCAACTTACCCCTGAAAATTATTTTATCGGACATGATGCCGGTAAAAATAACCAAACAGGATTATACAATATATATTTAGGATATGAATCCGGAAAGAACTCGTTGTTGTCAAGTTATTGTACTTTTTTAGGCTATAATACCGGAGTTAAAAATGAAAGCAGTGATAATACCTTTATTGGTTTTACTGCAGGACAAAATCATACTATAGGTGGTGGAAATGTTTTTCTTGGTAGTAAGGCAGGACAAAATGATTCATTAGGTGTTCAAAATGTGTTTATAGGTGAATATGCAGGGTTTAATAATTTGAATGGTCATAATAATGTGTATATGGGATACTCGTGCGGTAAAAAAAATACTGTAGGTTCATGGAATGTCTTTTTGGGGAATGAAGCTGGTAGGGAAAATTTGGATGGAAATAGAAATATTGCCATTGGATGTAATGCTTTTATGAATAATTTAAGTGGTGAAAATAATATTGCACTTGGTTATTATGCTATGAGTAATAATATTAACGGATTTAATAATATAGCCTTAGGAAACGGTTCTTTAAGCAATAATATTAATGGTAACTCAAATATTGGATTAGGAGCAAGTTCATTATTAAAAATGAAAAATGGAACAAACAATATTTGCATTGGATTTGCAGCTTTAATGACTGATACATCCGGAAATTACAATACCTGTATTGGTGATAATGTTATGATCTATTCATTTGGAAATGGGAATGTTGCGGTAGGAAATGTTGCGTTAAATAAAAATATAGGAAATCATAATACAGCAGTAGGTAATGCTGCATTTAATAATCCAAATGCGCCTACAAACTTTGAAAATTCAACGGCCATTGGATTTGAAAGTTATATAACTGCAAGCAATCAAGTTAGAATAGGTAATGCTTTTGTTACATCAATAGGTGGTTTTCAAAACTGGACAAACATTTCTGACAAACGATTTAAACAAGAAATTAATGAAAATGTACCCGGGTTAGCATTTATAATGAAATTAAAACCGGTAACATATAAATTGAATTATAGAGAAATAGCAAATTACTTAAATAAAAAAAATTATGCAGATTTAAACTCTACAAATCTCCAAACAGGTTTTATAGCTCAAGATGTTGAAAAAGCAGCTAATGAACTTGGTTTTGAGTTTAGTGGAATTGACAAACCTAAAAATGAAAAAGATTATTATGGTTTACGATATGCAGAATTTACAGTTCCTTTAGTTAAAGCTGTTCAAGAACAACAATTACAAATTGAGCAGTTGAAAAATGAAAATAAGGCTTTAAAAGAAGAAATTAATAAAATAAAAAAATCTTTAAATAAATAGTTATGAGAAAATTAGTATTAACATTCATTTCGCTATATGGTTTTATCATTACATTTGCTCAAGCACCACAAAGCTTTTCGTATCAAGCCGTAGTGCGTGATGCACAGGGCATATTTTACCTAACCAAAATGTTGCTTTCCGTTTCAGCATTATCGAAAACAACACCAATGGAACCATTGTTTACCAAGAAACACAACAAGCAACTACCAACACCTTAGGCTTGGTTGTATTAGCCATTGGCAACGGAACCGTTCAGCAAGGAGTATTTTCAACCATTCAGTGGGGCTCAGCTCCTCATTTTCTAAAAGTAGAATTGGACGTAACAGGTGGTACTAACTTTGTGGATATGGGAACCACCCAATTATTGAGTGTGCCCTATGCACTGTATGCCCAAACTATAAATGAAAATAATATCTGTAATTTGTTTCATTATTTTTATGCTGATAGAGATAGTGATGGTTTTGGAGATGCCTATAATGTAGTGTTTTCTTGTTCACCTCCAACTGGATATGTTATAGATAATTCTGATTGTAATGATAATAATGCATCTGTTCATCCGGGAGTTCAAGAACTTTGCAATGGTATTGATGATAATTGTAATGGACAAATAGATGAAGGATTACCCTTACATGTTTATTATAAAGATTTAGATGGTGATGGTTATGGGCAATACAATGATTCTATTCTTATTTGCTATCTTACACCACCTGTAGGATATTCATTATTGGCCGACGATTGTGATGATACTAACCCTAATATTCATCCTAATGCAGTTGAATCATGTAACGGTGTAGATGACAATTGTAATGGTCAAATTGATGAAGAAAATGCTACTGGTTGTGCTACCTACTTTTACGACGCTGACGGTGATGGTTATGGTATATCAAACAATTCAAAATGCTTATGTTCTCCATCTGCTCCTTACACCGCCACACAGCCAGGCGATTGTAACGATACTAATGCTAATATTCATCCTAATGCAGTTGAATCCTGTAACGGCGTAGATGACAATTGTAATGGTCAAATTGATGAAGAAAATGCTACTGGTTGTACTACCTACTTTTACGACGCTGACGGTGATGGTTATGGTATATCAAACAATTCAAAATGCTTATGTTCTCCATCTGCTCCTTACACCGCCACACAGCCAGGCGATTGTAACGATACTAATGCTAATATTCATCCTAATGCAGTTGAATCCTGTAACGGCGTAGATGACAATTGTAATGGTCAAATTGATGAAGAAAATGCTACTGGTTGTACTACCTACTTTTACGACGCTGACGGTGATGGTTATGGTATATCAAACAATTCAAAATGCTTATGTTCTCCATCTGCTCCATACACAGCTACACAGCCAGGCGATTGTAACGATACTAACGCTAATATTAATCCACCTGCTGTTGAATTATGTAATGGTATAGATGACAATTGTGATGGACATATAGATGAAGGCTGTATATAAAGACACTCCTTTATATAAAGAGCCGCAAAAGCGGCTCTTTTATTTAATTTATTCTGTATATGTCAGATTAGTAAAGCTTCCGTTTGTAACTTCTTTTAAGGTAAGTGGGCTGATAACTTTGCTTGAACGAAAACTGAACGTTCCACTTATTTTTTTATTAACGGTGTCAACGGTTGTTAGTACAACAGTTCCATTAACTGCTTGATATAAGCTGTCATTGTTGTTTGTATCCATGGTAAAGGTTGCTGAAAATTGCGTTTGACCGTTTATGGGATCAAGATGATACGTTTGAGCAGTTGTGCCAAAAGTTGTAATATTTAATACATCATTGCCAAGTGAGCCTGTACCGGTGATAACAAATGTATTTCCTTGCTTGCGGGTAACTCGTGTTATTGCAGACCACGAAACATTGTTTATTTTACATGAAAACGATGCAGTTGGATTAATAATATCATTTATTTTTGAGTCTTTTTTACAAGCAGCAAAACTTAAAGCGGTTAATAAAATAAAGCTAAATCTTTTCATAATTATTTTTTTTTCAAAAGTACAAAAAATTACATTCTTTCTATTACCTTAATTCCTAAATTTTCTAACATTATTTTTATAAGTGAGGCAATTTGATAAGAAATTTTTAATCTAAATTTTCTAATATCCGGGTCTTCTTCTTTTAAAATAGGTACTTGTTGATAAAATTGGTTGTATTCTTTACAAAGTGCATATACATAATTCGCTATTTTAGCTGGACTGTGTTTTTGAGAAGCTTCAATAATAACGTTTTTTGACTCGATGAATAACTTAATTAGCTCATTTTCTTTTTCATTAATAGTGGTAAGGTTAATGTCAGTATAATTTATTCCTGATTCTTCGGCTTTACGAAGAAGTGATTTTATTCGAGTGTAAGTATAAAGAATAAAGGGTCCTGTATTTCCATCAAAATCGATGGATTCTTTGGGGTTGAATAGCATGTTTTTTTCGGGGTCAACTTTGAGAATAAAGTATTTTAAAGCTGCAAGGGCAATTTTTTGAGTAGATTCTAAAAACTCTTGTTCAGAAATATCGGTCAATTTACCTAATTCGAGCGAAATATTTTTCGATTCATTCACCAGTTCATCAATTAAATCATCTGCATCTACTACAGTGCCCTCACGCGATTTCATTTTACCTTCGGGAAGCTCTACCATACCGTACGACAGATGATAAATATTATCTGCCCATTGAAATCCCAGTTTTTTTAGAATTAATTTAAGTACTTGAAAATGATAATTTTGTTCGTTGCCTACGACATACATCATTTTATCGGGCTTAAACTCGTTGTATCTTAATACGGCAGTGCCTATGTCTTGTGTGATGTAAACCGAGGTTCCGTCAGCTCTAAGTAAAAGTTTTTCGTCTAATCCATCTGATGTTAAATCAATCCATATAGAGCCATCATCTTTTTTGAAAAAGATGCCTTTTTCTAATCCTTCAATAATATATTTTTTCCCCAGCTGATAGGTTTCCGATTCATAGTAAATTTTATCGAATTGAATAGTTAACTTTTTATAGGTATCGTCAAATCCTTTATATACCCATTCGTTCATTTGTTTCCATAGTTTTCGGGTCTCTTGGTCTTCGTTTTCCCACTTGCGAAGAATTTCTTGGGCTTCTATAATGATGGGTGCTTTTTTTTCTGCATCTTCTTTTGAAAGCCCTTGTTCTATAAGCTCATTTATTTGTTTTTTGTATTCCTTGTCAAATAAAACATAAAAGTCGCCAACAAGTTTATCGCCTTTTTTACCGGTAGTTTCGGGTGTTACTCCATTGCCCCATTTTTGCCATGCAAGCATTGATTTACAAATATGTATTCCACGATCGTTAACTAAATTTACTTTTATAACTTCATGGCCTGCTGTTTTTAAAATGTTTGCTATGCTATCGCCAAGTAAGTTGTTGCGAATATGACCTAAATGAAGGGGCTTATTTGTATTGGGTGAGCTAAATTCAATAACAATTTTTTGTTTTTTAATATGTTGAATCTCACTATTTATTAATTCATCAAAGCGTTGGTTAAAAGCATCAAAAAAATATGAATTAAAAAGAGTGATGTTTAAAAAACCATTTACAACTTCATAGCTTTCAATCAATTCTGAGTAATTCTGTTTTAAAAATGTTCCAATTTCGTCTGCAGTAATATTCGGAGCTTTTCGTATTTGCTTAATCCATGGAAATACATTTATGGTATAATCGCCTTTAAATTCTTTTCGTGTTTTTTGTAATTGAAGTTCATTTCCTGCCTCAATATTATATAATTCCTTCAGAGTTTTTTTTATTGCTTCTATTAATAATGCTTCCATTATATTTTTTTGTGCAAAGTTAAATCAAATTGAAAATAATTTATCAAAAGATAATGTTATTCATAAAAATCTTGAACATTTAATGTCAAAAAACATTACTTTTGCATAAAACAAAAATTGTTATGGAAAGTTTGATTCGTGTTTTAATGATTGATGCTTCAACCGGCTATTATAAAATGACTCGTTTCCCCATTGGAAAATATTATGGCCCGGTTGATGTAGGATTTCACTTGGCTTCATCGCAAAATGCTTTAACTATAGGAACCGGAGTCTTGGCAGGGTCTATACTTCCTGGATCAAACAGAATGCTTTTTACCGGATTTTCGCCTGCTTGGGCTGGGTTTTATGTTTCTTCTATGGGAGGGGCGGGGCTCGTATTCGATAATTTAGGTATCAATATGATTTCAATTGTTGGTCAAGCGAAAACGCCAAGTATCTTATACCTAAACCGTAGTCATGGCGAAGAAATTAATGTAGAAATACACCCCATTGATGTTCATGCAATATGGAAAAGCGGCCGAAAAGGTATTTATTCTCTCATGGATTATACCTATTCACAATTTGGAAGACGCTTTGAAAATGATCCGCGTATTTTAGCTACCGGTCCGGCTTCGTTTGCAACTGATTTTGGAGCAATTGGCTCAGCACCCATAAAAAATGGTGAAATTACTTTTGTAGATACTTGGGCAGGACGTGGAGGTTTTGGCAGTAAGATGTTTCAGCAACATGGTTTAGCCGCAATTATTTACGGTGGGACATATATTGACGAAGATTTTAGAGATAGAAAAGTGGCCGATACGTGGTTTGAAGATAAATACAATAAAAAATTAGCTGCAAAAGATATCGAAGCTACTACAAAATACCGTTTTGACGAAAATTTTGAAACAGGAGGAACTTTTGGTGTTAATTATGCTACAATGGGTGGCAATACAATTGCATTTAACTACAAAAGTATATATTGGACTGAAAACGACCGAAAAGAGCTACATAAAAAATTTATCGTTGATCATTATCTAAAACAGTTTAACGAAGAAACGATAAAAACAAAGCAGTATAAAAATTGCGGAGAACCCTGTGTTGCAGTTTGCAAAAAAATGAATAATGAATTCAAAAAAGATTATGAGCCTTATCAAACAATGGGCCCATTATCAGGTATTTTTGATCAACGTGCAGCTGAATTATTAAATCATCATGCCGATATGTTGGGCTTTGATGCGATATCGGTTGGCGGAGTTTTGTCCTGGATAATGGAATGTGTTGCCGAAGGTTTAATTAAGCCGAGTGAAGTTGGAATTAAACAAAAACCTATTTTTGATATTCAAAACTTTAATGTTGTCGATGATTCCATGATCAATGCTCAGATTGGTGTTCAATTATTGGACAATATTATTAATCTGAAATACGATATGCTGAATCTTCAGGATGGTGCTCGAATTTTGGCTCATAAAATAGCATACGATCGTGGAAGGAAAATTATAGATAAATTTGTTTTCAATGCTTTTCGTCGTAAAGGGTGGATGGTTCCAAATCAATATTGGGTGCCGGGGGCTCTATCGCCAATGCCAATAATGGGAAAATATTATATGTATTACGGCAAAGATTTTATGGAACCACGAAAATTGGGACGCGAAAATGCTCAACGTTTTGTAAAAGAGTTGATGATAGATAATATGGGCTTTTGTAGATTCCACCGCTCATGGGCAGAGGAAATGATACCCGAGTTTATTGGGAAAATATACGGAAAAAAATATGAGTATCAAGATTCTGTAAAAAATATTGCTGCTTGGATCAATAGTCGCAATTCTTCTATTTTCTGGGAATCGGAACGAAACATCGATTTTATACATACGTTTATCAATAAAAAATTTGAAGAAAAATCGGATGTACTTGAACTTAACTATTGGCATGAACGTTTCAATATCAATAAGCACGAAGCAGCATTTGAATATTGGTATGAAATTCATAAAGGAATTCATGAATCTTTTAAAGGTATTATTTGCTAATTATGCCCCACTTTGTTGACGAAGCAGAACAAAAAGAAAAATCTTTGAAAAAAAACGAAGAAATAATTTCTTCTTCGGTTCCCGAAATTATTGCATTAAATAAGCAATTATATTCTTCATTTCATAATGTAATGGAAGAATATATTCAAAAAATTGCTTCGTTAAGTAGCGAAAGCAGAAGACCTGTGGTTGAAATCGGTTATACCTACTTGGAAGGTGATTTTAAATATGAATATTATGCTTCATCATATAAAACTATAACAAAACGTGTACTTCTTTTCATTAAAAAAGAAAAGGTATATACCGTTTGGAGGCGATGCATTGTTACTATTACTGAAAAAAAAGGTATATTAAAGCTTACTATGTACGAAAAGGCTGTATCAGAAAAAAATCTATCCGATGTTATTAAAAAGAAACAGCGTGTATATATTAAGATAGATGATTTAAATAGAGAATTTGCGTTGTGGTTAATCGATTTTTTGGGCTATAAATACAGTCAAAGAGAAATTATTTCTCACATTCCTCATAAGGCTAACATTCAAGAATTAGTATAAAAGAGAAGCTTGGATGGCTTGGTCTATAGTTAAATATTGAAATGTAAAGTTTTTTTCAATTAGGGCTTGGGGCAACACAAATTGTCCCGAGGTTAAAACTTCTGCTCCTTCGCCGAATAATATTTTTAACATAAAATCGGGTACGGTTAAGAAATGCGGACGCTTCAATTTTTTAGCAAATGTTATTGTAAAGTCTTTATTTGTTGTGGGATAGGGTGTTGTTGCATTGTAAACAGAGGCGGCAATCGATTCTGTTAAAATGCTATAAAGTATGGATATTAAATCATCGATATGTATAAAACTCATAGTTTGTTTTCCATTGCCAATAGTACCTCCTAAACCCCATTTAAATATAGGCAATAGTTTTTTTAGCATTCCGCCATTGGGTCCCAATACGATTCCAAAACGCACAATGCTAACTTCTATTCCGTAATTTTCAGCATGCAATGCTGCTGCCTCCCAATCTCTGCATACTTTTCCAAGAAAAGATGAAGCTAAATAGTTGCTTTGTTCATCGTGTTTATGAGTACTATCGTATATTCCGATGGCAGAAGCTGAAATGAATTTCTTTGGTCTTTTTTTGCATAGTGAAATAGCTTTTACTAAGTTTTTTGTAGTTTTAACTCGGCTTTGATAAATTTCTAGTTTATATTTTCTTGACCAACGTTTATTAATAGATGCACCTGCTAAGTTAATAATAGCATCCAATCCTTCAATTTTTTCCGCTAAAAGCTTCGGAGAGTTATACAACCATCGTTTCTCAATAAAAATAATTTCAATATGCTTGTATGTTAAAAAACGATGTAGGTTCGAACCTATAAATCCGTTATATCCGGTAATTCCAACTTTCATTTTATATCAACGAAAAATCTTCTTCCAATCTTTTTCTTATATCTTCAATGCTTACATCATAATGTAGTTTGCCATCGAAGGCATAACTTATTGCCCCATTCTCTTCAGAAACGACAATAATAATAGAATCGGTATATTCTGACATACCAAGTGCTGCCCTGTGTCTTGTCCCATAATGAGCTGGTAAGTCGGCTTTGTCGCTTATTGGTAATATGCAGCGTGCCGAAGATATTTTATTATTGTATATAATGATGGCTCCATCGTGCAAAGGGCTTTCTTTATTAAAAATACCTTCTATTAATCGACTAGAAATATTGGCATTAAGCGTATCGCCAATGTGCGAGTAGTTATCTAAACTCATTTTATTAGCAATAACGATTAATGCTCCGGTTTTCTTTTCAGAAAGGTTTTTGAGTGCTACAATAATGGATGAAGCATTTAATGGAGGTTTTGTTTTCTTTTGTGATTTAAAAAGGTTTAAGAGTTTAATTCTATAGTTGACTGCAAAGTATTTTGAACCGATTATTAACAAAAAGCGTCGAATTTCTTGTTGAAAAACAATCACTAAAGCAATCATACCAACACCCATTATTTGGCCTAAAAGTCCTGCTAATAATTGCATTTTAAAAGCCCTAACCGCCATCCATAAAATATAAATGATGGCAATCCCCACAAAAATATTGATGGCCAAAGAACCTTTTATGAGCATGTAAATTTTGTATAACACAAATGCAAATAGCAATATGTCAATAACATCAAAGAAAGTTATATGGATAAAAAGGCTTAACATAATTTGTGCTAAATTACAAAATTATTAAGCATTTCCATAAAAATTTAAAAGTTCAATTACTTCTTGGGTTTCTTTCACATCATGAGTTCTTATTATATCGGCTCCATTTAGTATGGCAAGGGTATGGAGGACGGTTGTACCGTTTAATGCTTGTTCCGAACTTATGTTTAATAATTTATATATCATCGATTTGCGTGATAAACCGACTAAAATAGGGCTTTCTAAAACTCTAAAGTCGTTAAGATTCTTTAATAGCTGATAGTTGTGCTGAAGTGTTTTTCCAAAGCCAAAACCCGGGTCGAAAATAATATCATTCAATCCAAACGAGGTTAATTCATGTTTTTTCTCACCAAAAAATTGAAATACATCGTTTACAACATCATTGTATTGTGGATTTTGTTGCATGTTTTGCGGATTGCCCTGCATGTGCATTAGAACGTATGGAACGTTTAGTTCTATGATTGTTTTAAACATATTAGGGTCAATGGAATAAGCAGAAATATCGTTAATCATATAAAATCCGTATTCCTGAACACACATTTTAGCTGTATCGGAATGATATGTATCGATGGAGAACCAAACGTCCGGAAATATTTTACTGAGTTCTTTTAAATATGGTTTAAGGCGATTCATTTCATCGTGTGAAGAAATGATTTGTGCTTGAGGTCTTGTAGAGGCGGCACCAATATCTATAATGGTAGCACCATCATGAACCATCCTTTCTATTGTGGTGATGGCTTGGTTAATGTCCTGTATCCTGCTTCCGGTATAAAAAGAATCGGGTGTGATGTTTAAAATGCCCATGATAATGGGCTTTTCAAGAATAATTATTTTATCCCTGAATCGAAGGCTTTTCTTTTTCTGAAAAAATGTATCTTTAACCATTCTTTTTTGGGTGTAAAATTATAAAAAATAAACGTATGCCTCTTATTGTTTTAGAAGGTTTAGATGGAGCCGGAAAGTCAACTCAGGTAAGACTTTTAACGGAATATTATGAAAAAAAAGGAAAAAATGTTTATTTTTTACATTTTCCTCGCTTAGAAGCTCCGTATTGGGGCGAAATGATTGCCTCATTTCTTAGAGGCGAATATGGCAATATTGATCAGGTGCATCCGCAATTGGTAGCTGCTCTCTATGCTGGCGACCGCTGGGATGCTTCTGCCGAAATAAAAGAGCATTTGGACAAAGGGGATGTCGTATTTTTAGATAGGTATGTTTTCTCAAATTTAGCATATCAATGTGCAAAGTTAAACGACCAACAAGAAAAAGAGAAATTGCGCAAATGGATTTTAAATTTTGAATTTGAGTATTTTAACATCCCTAAACCCGACATAAACATATTTCTCGATGTTCCACCTTCTGTAGTTGAGCAAAAATTGCAGGAAAATCGAACCGGTAGCGATAGAGAATATTTAAAAGGGAAATCGGATATTCACGAAAAAAGCTCATTATTTCAAAAAAAAGTAAGAGAAGAATATTTGTTTTTATGTAAAAATTACGATTTAACTTACATAGATTGTTCTACTGATAATCATTTGCTTGCTCCAATTGAAGTTGTTTTTGAGCGTATTTTATCTGAAATTGTTAAAGCTTGTTAATCTAGCATTTATCATTTTTAGGTTTTTATTTTCTGTCTATTTTTGTCAAAAAAGGTATATATGAAGGCAATCAGAAACATTTCGAGAATTTTTGTAGGTCTTGTTTTCCTGTTTTCGGGTTTTGTAAAAGCCGTTGACCCTTGGGGAACAGCTATTAAATTTAATGATTATTTTTTTGCAATGGGTTTAGAAGCCCTTGTCCCTTATACCTTTATATTGGGTGTCATTATGATTGCTGCCGAATTTGTTATAGGCTTTTCATTGCTAACTTGTGTTAAAGTTAAGTTGGCTTCATTAGGTGCTCTTATTTTTATGGCAATTTTTACTCCGGTTACACTTTGGTTGGCATTAAAAAATCCGGTTTCCGATTGCGGTTGTTTTGGCGATGCTATTAAACTAACTAACTGGCAAACTTTTTTCAAAAATATCATTATTATTATTCCGACCATTTTAATTTTTTGGCAGGCAAAGAAGTTTAATTCCAGGTTTTCAGGCATAATGCAATGGAATATTGCTGGAGTGGGCATTTTAATCGTAGGATTTATTATGTGGTACTCCTATGTTCATCTTCCCATTATAGATTTTTTACCGTACAAAGAAGGAACACATTTGCCCGATTTAATGAAAGCTCCTAAAGATGCTCCTAAAGACGAATATGCACAAATGATTACATTAAAAGATACTACTACCGGCAAGCAAATTGAAATCGATGTTAATACCTATACTGTAGATTCAACTTATTGGGGAGCTGGAACAAAATACAAATACATCAGTATTTCAGAACCCAAACTTATTAAAAAAGGTTATACACCACCCATTCATGATTTTAATATATACGATAACGAAAATAATAATTATATAGATACCGCTTTAAATTCCAATAGTTATGTATTTATTTTTATTAGCCCAAAGCTTGAAAAAGCCTCAAATAAAAATATTGAAAATATTAGTGCTTTGTATAACTATGCTATAAAAAACAATTATTTGTTTTATGCTTTAACTTCGTCTATGCAAAAGGATATAGATACGTTTATTGTTCATAATAAAATCCCGTTCTCCTTTTATATGTGCGATGAAACAACGTTAAAATCAATTGTAAGAAGTAATCCGGGGTTAATGTTGTTGAAAAATGGAACCATATTAAAAAAATGGTCATACTTCGATTTTCCTAATGTAACAGATATAGAAAAAATAACACTTAATAATAAATAATATGAGAACTCGCATTGCAGCCGGTAATTGGAAAATGAATACCAACCTTGAAGAAGGTGTTCAGTTAGCTCAAAAAATTAATGATTTTATGATTCATCAAAACGATGAAAATAAGCGAGTTATATTGGGAGTCCCGTTTACTCATATTGTTTCTCTTGTTAATACCGTGGATTTTAGAAAGATTTCAATTGCTGCTCAAAATTGTGCTAAGTGGGAAAAAGGAGCATATAC
>DAOOWN010000083.1:0-12697 GCA_035371305.1 Bacteroidales bacterium | reverse complement strand
GATAGTGTCCCAAAAAGTGTGTAAAGTGTATCATAATTTTGTAAAAAAAAGTAATAATTTAAAAGGTAAAAAATTATGAGTAAATTACACTTTACACCGTCGCAAGTTAAAGAAATTTTATCAGAACTTGCACGTGGTGAAAATGGAGCCGCATTAGTTTTAAAATTAGGCTTAGAAGCGATAATGTTATCTGAACGTGAGGAACACAACCGCTTACAAGGTGATCAGAGTAATGGTTATCGTTTTCGTAAGACGTTTGGTCAAGGGAAACTTTTAGAATTAAGAGTTCCTCGTAGCCGTCGAGGTCATTTTTATCCTTTAATTTTGAGCATAATAAGAGATCAAGAAGAAGAGGCTCGTAAATTAGCTTTTAGCTTATATGGTAATGGTTTAACGGAAGAACAAGTAGGTGAGCTATTTGGTGAGCTATATGGACGTTCTTATAGTTCGAGTCAAATAAGTAGGATGTTTGATTTTTCACGCGATTTAGTATCCTCTTGGCTATCAAGACCTTTAGAGCAATACTATCCGATATTATTGATAGATGCGACCTATATTAGCACCCGTCGTATAGATAGCGTAAGCAAAGAAGCCTATTACACCATTCTAGGCGTTCGTGAAGATCGCACACGCGAAGTTTTAGCTATTATAAATATTCCTATCGAAAGCTCACATGGTTGGGAAGATGTTTTTAGCCGTCTTGTAGAACGAGGTGTAAAAGAAGTTGGTTTAGTCATAAGTGATGGTTTAACAGGCATAGAAAATGCCATCTGGAAAATTTTTCCTAAAGCAAACATACAATTATGTGTAGTTCACCTGCAACGCAATGTTTTGAAGCATATTCGACCAAAAGACAAATCGTCTGTTGCTGCCGACCTTAAAGACGTTTTTCGCATTAACGATAGTTATGACAATACAGAACAAGCATGGAACAGATGGAAAGCTTTTTGCGATAAGTGGGGAAGATATTATACTTCTATTGTCCGTATGAAGAATAATGAGCGGTATAAATTATATTTCACATACTTAGAATATCATTATCGCATACGTGGTATGATATATACTACGAATTGGATTGAACGCTTAAATCGCTCATACAAAAGAACTACAAGAATGCGAGGAGCATTACCCAATCCGCAAGCTACCATGTTATTGTTAGGTTATGTCGCTATGAACAGAAATGAGTATCTCAGAAAAATACCCTTTTTAAACTATGAAAACAAACTATTCCACTGGACAGAATGATTTGAAGTTCGCTTTGGCTAAGCCTTCGCTTCACTTCAAATCATTCATTAATAAAAATAAAATAATGATTAATTTTGTGAACAAAAAAAATACTCTTTACACACAAAATGGGATACTACCTCTTTTATCTTTGTAAATAAATTAAACTATTATTCACTTTATGAAATTTTTAGTAAATTTACAGCATAAAAAGTTGCACTTATAACTTGAATCTACCTTATCAAATAAGATGTCCGAAAATATTTTTCTACTTAACAGACCAATTTACTTCTAAGTCCCAGTTGGCTCTAAGCTGAAAAGTTTGATTGTAATAAAAAGTTTTCTCGGGTTGTAAGTGAAGAATATAAAATCCGTTGTCCCATTTACCATTGTTGTTGCTGTCTTCTGTTGCTTTTAGGTTGTATTTGCCTGGCATTAAGCGTTCTACGTATAGATTAGCGTCTGAACTAACTTGCCACTTTTTAACCAAATTGCTTTTCTCGTCTTGTAATTCAATAATGAAAGTAGTGTGGTTTGGTAGTTTGATGTTTATTTTAAGGTTGGCAAAATCTTCGGGTAGCATGGTTTCAAAGGATAACGTATCGTTTTTAAGTGAATGTCCATACGAGCTCTTTATATAGGTTGTATCTAAAAAAAGTCGGTAATTTTTCCCATCGGCTAACTTGGCTTTTATGTGCCATTTCAAGCAGTTTGAGCTGTCTTTATATAATTCAATGGGGATATTTTTTTTTGCAGAATCGAAAAGAACAATAGCATGTGGCTTCAAATCAATAGGTTCGTTGAAAAGAATGGACAATGGTTGTTTTGCATTAATCCTGGATTGATTTTTTATGCTCCATTGATAATTAACAGAAACACTAGGTTTATACTTGTCCCGCTCCGACCAATTTAGCACAATGGTGTCTTTTGTCATTTTGCTGTTTCGTAAGCTATCTGTTTTATAATAGCCAATAATTAATTTAATATTTTCGTTGAAGTATTGAAGCGAATCTTTGAAGAAGACGGTAAGCGTATCGTTTTTTACAGTTGAGTAATAATCAAGAATTTTCAGACTATCATTATATAACGTTGGTTTGAAATCGGAGCTTGTATTAAAAATAATTTCTGCTTTATAGGGTAGTTTGCGAGATGATTTTTTAATGTATTGTTTTGTTCTGTCTTCGCTAAAACTGAATAATAATAGGCTATCGTTTTTACTTTCTTGTGAGATGGTAATTGGATTTTTTAAAAATGCTATTTTTTCGTTTTCGGGATTTAAAAGATAATTATTGTTTTTATCAATAAAACCTACCATTTTATATCTTCCGGCTTTAACATAATTGAATTGAAAAATACCGGAAGCATTGCTGCGGGTGATATAATCCGGTTTATTCTTTAAAGGTGTGCTATCAGTTGTGTCTTTATATAATGCGACTAAAAAATCTTTTTCAGGCTTAAGTGTTAATGCATCTGAAATCGCACCTTTAACCGAAAGAGAGTCGATTTCGCTTCCGGTTGAAAATACGAAATTGAAGTCGCTTAACGGATTATTTTCATTAAGGTCTTGAATGGCATCACCGAAGTAAAAATTATAGGTAGTATTGGGTTTTAGCGTATCTTTTAAAATAAGACTAAAGCCTTTGGCTTTCTGCTTCAATTCAGGTTGGTATTTGAGCGGAGGTGAAACGATTAATTTTTGGTTGAGTGACTTAACCTGAACAAATTCATCAAATTCAAAATCGAGTTGCTTGGGGTAAGAATTAACAGCTCCGTTCTGAGGAACGGACAAAACTAGTTTTGGGGGTGAAGCATCTCTTTCGCCACCGGTCAAAGGCGATTGACTGGCACATGAAGCAAATAGAGTCGTAATTCCTATAACAAGTATGAATTGTAAAATTTTCATCTCTGCAAAGATAATGAACAAAAACAAAAAAGGCTATTCTTTGTGCAAAGAACAGCCTTTTTTTGAAAATCTTAAAAATTTTAGAAGTGGAATAACATATAAATGCAACCACCAAAATTGTCGGTATCAAAGCCCATATAGCCACCACCACCGGTTTTGGTTTCGGTAGTTTTTACGCTACTGTTAGCACCATCCCATGATTCGGTTGTTACTTTGCCATCACCTTGAGTAGCAATAGCTAATCCCCAACCAAATTCACCACCAACAGAAACTTTAGGAGCAAAGAAATATTCAACACCTACAAAAGCACGTGCGCCAATACCTATAGTAGAACCGCTTTTTGCTTTTGTGATTCTTGAACTAGCACCTAATACGTTAGGGTTTGTTGGGTCAAAATTAGTCATAGTAGGAGTTGTGTTAGAACTAGAGAAGGCGTTACCATAGGTGTATTTTTCACTGGTACCGGCAAACATAAGTTGAGCTTCAGCACCATAGAAACCTTGTAAACGACCTGCACCACGACGTTTTTCCATACCGGCACCAAGAATAATGTTGGTGTTGCCGTATTTTGCTTTGTCTTCAACAGTTACTAAGGGGTCAGATTGACCATCTTGCATAACATATTCTTTGTCAGAAGTTGAAGTTAAACCGATACGTACGGTAGCACGGTAAGCTGTAGTAGGATCAACAAAGTATTTAGCATAAATTGCGTTGTTGCCATTTACAAAGTTCATAGAACTTGGGTCAGCAAAAGGCGCAAGACTGTTGATTTTTACAAAATTACCGAAAAAGTTAAAAATAGGAGTAGCATCAATACCAATAGCATAATCACCGGCTGCCGGTAAAATTGGAACTCCTTGTTTGTTTTTTAGTTCTTGAGCATTAGAAACTAATGCTACAAAAAGCATTGCTGTTAATAAAAAGGTTACTTTTTTCATAGGCAAAAATTAAATTGGTTAATCTTTGCAAATGTATAGCATTTTTCAGTTAACTTATGTGATAAATGTTCATAAGCCTAAATATATTGTTAATAACTTTGTTTAAGTATCAGATAAACAAATATATAGAAGCTATTTATTGATTATTAATTGTTGATATTTTTTCTAAAAGAACAATGTTTTCTACGTGGCTTGTGTGTGGAAACATATCCACCGGCTGAGAAGCAACAATATTATATTGATTAGAGAGTAAAAACAAATCCCTGGCTTGAGTTGATGCATTGCAACTAACGTAAATTATTTTGGGTGGCAAAATTTGTAAAATAGATTCAATAACTTCCGGATGTACACCTGAGCGAGGAGGATCGAGTACAATTAATTCGGGTTTGCCAACGTCTTGTATATTTTTTTTTAGTAATAAATCTTTTACATCGCCGGCTTCGAAATAAATATTTTTAATGTTGTTTTTAGTCGCATTAGAATAAGCATCGTTTATGGCTTCTTTAACATATTCGATTCCGATAACAAATTTTGCTTTTTTTGCCAGAATCAGTGAAATGGTCCCTGTTCCGCAAAAGAGATCGTAAACCAGTTCATTTCCTGTAAGGTTGGCCCATTCTAAAACTTTTGAGTATAGCTGTTCTGTTTGGAATAAGTTTGTTTGAAAAAACGAAACCGGACTAATATCAAAATGCAAATCCAGTAAGGTTTCTTTTAATGTTTCCGAACCCCAAAGCAATTTTAATGGTACATTTTCAAGAGAATCGTTCAATTTTGAATTGATAGCAACATAAAACGACTTAACTTCGGGTATTTGCTCTTGGATTCGTTGTTGAATGAGTTTTATCCATTCGGTTTGTTCGTAGGCAACAGAAAGAATAATCATAAACTCTCCGTTACGATTGTTGCGAAGAATTAAGTTGCGGAGAAAACCTTCGTGCTTTTTCATATCGTAAAAAGGCATTTGTTCTTTTAATGCCAATTCGCGGACTAAATTTCTGATTTTATTTGAAGGTTCAGGTTGAAAGAAACACTCCTCTATATTAAGCACTTTGTCAAAACGTCCGGGAATATGAAAACCCAACGCCGGTTTTTTAATATCGTTTTCGTTTAAAAACCATGAGTGAATTGAAAAGGTGAAGTCAAGCTTGTTTCTGTAAAACTGAATAGTTTGGCAGCCTAAAATGGGGTGTTTTTTTTTAATGCTTAATTTCCCGATACGTTCGAGTTGGTCATATACCTGCTTTTCTTTAAAAACAAGTTGAGCGGAATAGTTCATATGTTGCCATTTACAACCACCACATAAACCGAAATGTTTACAAAAAGGTTTTTGTCTGTTTGTTGAGGCTTCTATTATTTCTTGATTTTGTGCTTCGAAGTATCGTCTTTTTTTTGAAATAATCTTAATTTTAAGCTTATCGCCGGGAATGGCATTGTTTACAAAAAAAACTTTTTCGTCATATTTTGCTACACCCTTACCTTCAACTGTAGTGTCAATAATTTCAACATCAAGTAGTTGACCGTGTAGATTGGTTCTGCTCATTTATTAATGGTTTTAAAATACTTAAACATTCGTTCCAAATCATTGAAGTCGCTCCCCAAATAATGGTTTCGTCCATTAGAAAGCAAGGAACTTGATATTCTTTCTGGTTTAAAAAAATAGTTGTGGAAGAAATGTGTTCTTTTTCAAAAAAAACGCGTACAGGATAAACGAATGTCGTTTCAACTTCGCTTTTATTTGGTTGTATTGGGGGTAGATGATTGCAAAAAAATACAAACGGGTAAACCATAAATCTGCTTACCGGAATATACAGCGAACTTAATGGAGCAATGTAATGGAGTATGGATGGATGGATGCCGATTTCCTCTTCTATCTCTCTGTATGCAGCTTGCAGCAGGGTTTCGTTGTTTTCTTTTGTTCCACCCGGGAACGCTATTTGGCCGCTATGGGGACCATTATCTTTAGTTCGTTGTATAAATAATACTGAGAGTTCATGATGGTGATAAAACAAAATGATTCCAACGGCAGCTTCAAATTTATGTTGAGCATTGATTTTAAGTTGTTCATCCCTGAACGTTGGTGATAAAAAATGATGTGCATTCCAACCCGGAAGCTCTGAACTTGAAAAAAGAGCCTTTAACGTATGTTCATCTATGTTTGTAAGCACTATTTGTGGAATTTTCTTAAGAAATCTTCGACTTCCGGAACTCCTCCCTGATAAACCAAATATCCATTATAGGGTTCGCGCTTTGTAATTTCGTCGTTTATGGGTGTTAACATTAAACGTTTTACTTCTTCCGGATCATTCGTTTGTCCTAAAACCCAACCTAATTTAATGTATGCTGTTTCTGGCAGCATGTTTTCGGCTGGAATAATTCCTTTTGCCATCAAATCGCGACCGGTATCGTAAACGTACATATGGCAAAAACCATATAGCGTTTGTACCGTCATGAAAATATGAACTCCTTTTTTTGTCGCTCTTTCTATGGCAGGGTATAAGGGTTTATTAATATGACCTAAGCCGGTTCCGGCAATAATAATCCCTTTGTAACCATTGTCAACCAACGAATCAATAATATCGGGTTGCATGTTAGGATAATAGTAAACAATGCTGACTTTTTCTTCAAAATACGGTTTAATAATTACGTTTCTGTCTTTTCGACGATGGTTGTATATTTCTTTTATTGGTTTTACGCCCTCTTTGCGCGAAACGGTTGCTAATGGAGTATCGCTTAAGGTTCTAAATGTAGAGCGATAAGACGAGTGCATTTTTCTTACTCTGGTGCCCCTATGTAAAAAACCATATTCGTCGCTTGTAGGACCAAACATACAAACCATAACTTCGGCTATATCTCCATAAGCAGCTGTGGTAGCAGCATGAATAAGATTGAGTGCAGCGTCCGAAGAAGGTCGGTCGCTCGAACGTTGCGAACCGACTAAAACAATTGGAACAGGTGAGTTCTGTACCATAAAAGTTAAGGCAGCTGCTGTATGGCTTAGCGTGTCGGTTCCATGTCCGATAATAATGCCGTCTATGCCGTTTTCAATTTCTTTACCAATGGCAATGGCAAGTTTTTTATATTGTTCGGGACCCATATTTTCACTGAAAACAGCGAAGAGTTTTTCGGTAGAAATGTTGCAAATATCTGCTAATTCTGGTACTGCACCATACAATTCGCCGGGAGAGAATGCCGGAATAACGGCTCCGGTTCTATAATCGAGACGAGATGCAATGGTGCCCCCGGTTCCAAATAGCTTAACATTTGGATTTTTGGGATTTATTGGAAATTCTTTTTCGGGAATTTTATAATGGGCTTCTTTGTATCCTAACTCTTCCATGCTTTCGATGGTGCTCACATCAATGCCTATATTATAACCGGTAACAACTTTAATGACAATATGCATATCGTCGTCGTTTTCGGCGCGCGGTAAGACGGTCCCATTAAACTCGCCTCTGCTTGTAACAATTTTAGCTTGCCCCCAAACGCGAACATTAAATTTTTGAAGTAGCGATAATGCTCTTCCTTTATATCCTTTAAAAACGTCGTCTGCCATAAACTTTTTCTTTTTTACTTAAAATATTCAAATTTAATTAGTTCTCTATCAGTCGATACACTTCATTTAGTTCAATATTGCCAATTGCATGCTGACGTATGTTGCCCATTATCCAATTTAATTTCAAGCCTTTTTTCTTTTCTTTTTTGGGGACAAATTTTGTTTTAAGTAGTTGAGCTGAATTGATAATATCTTCTTTTGATTTGGGTTCAAATTTTAAGCTATTTAATATACTTTGAAAATCCATACCGGGATGTTGATAAAGTTCTTTTAATAGCAAATAGGCTAATTGAGAAGTATAATGATGTTGTTTAATAAAAGCTAACAAGTCATATACTTGTTCAAACTTAAACTGACTCTTTGATTTATTTTTTCCCTGCAAATTTTTTAAACGATGTGCTAACAAAGTAGCCACAAATATCGGAGAATAACCAAGTTCATTGTTTATTTTTTCGATTAAAGGAACTAAGTTGTTTCTTAATAAATAGGTATAAGTGTCTTTTGGGACATTCCATTCTACTAATTGTTGGAATCGTTTATTAAGAGGAACAGGCAGTTTTTGGGCAATATTTTCGAGGTATTCGCTTGTTAGTGGTATAGGAGCAGAGTCGGTATCGGGATACATTCTATCGGCACCGGGCAACACTCTTTCGAAAATAGTAGTTCCGTTTTCAAGAGCTTTACGTGTTTCGTTTGGTACTCCTTTAAATGCCATTAGACAGCGTTCTTGTATGGTATCGAGAGCAGTTGGTATATCGTCCGTAGGTGCCCAGAATAATATAACCGCATCTTGTTCGTTTACGTTGAGAAGTTTATATATTTTTTCGTAAATAGCAGAACTTACCGGTTCGTTCCAATCTTCGTCAAATGTCATGTTAGGTTGTTCGAGGCATGCTATTACTTTTAAGCGCTCGCTGATTTCGTGAGCCAGGCATCTTTCGGGCTGGGTGAAGTGCGATAATGCTCCTCTGAAGTAGGGCAATTTAACTGCCATGAGTTTCTGACCTTTTGCAAGAGCTTCGTTGATCGGATTATAGATAAAATCGAAAAATTGAGGGTTAATTTCCAGTGATTCTATTTTCCAATCCGTTGTATTGGGAACAACCTTGAGTAACTCATCGCGTAAGTGTAGCAGTGCCCACTGACGAAAGGCTTCGTTGTGTGTTAGCTCGGGTATCCATTTGTTGTGCGACACACCTTTAATTTCGATGCGTGTACCTCCTTTGCAACTAACATTAACATCTTGACGCCCAGCTCCAATTCCGGTTCTTACTTTTCCGGTACTTCTGTTTAAAAAGCGAATATAGTCAGCGACTTCCTTTACTTCGTCAGGACAAGTCATGTCGGGATACGTTACCGTTTCAATAAGAGGCATACCGAGGCGATCGGTCATATACACACGGCGATGACCAATATCGCTTACTTCGCGGCACGAATCCTCTTCAATACTAAGCTGAATAAGTCGTATTTTCTTTTTTGGCAAATCCAATTCGCCTTCTACTCCTAAAATGGCGGTGCGTTGGAATCCGGTTGGGATACTTCCATCAAGGTATTGTTTTCGTGTAATATGCACTTCACCAACAATGTTTAGTTTGCTGAGCATTGCAATTTCCAACGCAATTTCTAATGCTTCGCGGTCAATTTTAAAGGGAGGTGTATCGTCTATTTCGTAGGTACAAGCTGTTTTATGTTTAATTTGATAAACAATTTCTTTGCGGGTTTTAAATTCCATAAGAGCTGTCCCATCATATTCGCCCAATTCACTAAGTGTTGGACGCATGTGTCGAATGATTTCGGCATCAAAATCATTTGGTTTTTGATAGATTCCAGCAGGACAATTACAGAAAAGCTTTTCTTTGGTTTTAAGCTGTTGATGCACTTCTAAACCGGACATGAAACCGATTCTTTTATAATCCTCAATGGATGCTTTCTTACGAGGAACATATCCAATCGCTTCTTTTGTTCTACGATAATTTTCTAATGCGTTGAAATTCATGTATATATAATGTTAATAATTTAATGCTATAAAAATTTTTAATGAGGTTCTTTGTCTCAAAGGTTAGATTAGATGTGATTTTTATATTCACTTTTTGTAGAATTGAATAATGCACAAACTTACAAGAATTTTTAAATAAACACAAATAAAAAAACAAAGATATTTTCTGAAGATATCGTAAACAAAAGGGGTATAAAATTAAAAAGCTAAAACCTTTTAGTAGTATATATAGAATTTACAAAGATTTAGAAAAGAAAAACCAGCTTAAACCTTATCTACTTGTTGGGTTTGATTAACTTCCCCGTATGCAGGACAGTGTTCGCTACTTTTACACGATTGAAAAAGTACTGCTAGAGTAAATACAGCGACTAAAATTACGATGATTTTTTTCATTATTCAAGCTTTTTTACTTTTGCAAATATACAACTATTTTGAAAAAACAATAAGGATATTCAAAAAAAAATATAAACAATTTTTTTATTTGATGAATACATTATTATGCTAGGATAAAATTATGTTTTTTTAATATTAAAGTTATTTGACTTTGTAAACAGGCTAATACTATGACTTGCATAACTGATTATAAAATGATAAGTTTGCAGAAAAAAATAATAATGGAAGCAATTTTTAATCATCGTTCTATTCGTAAGTATAAAAGTGATTCGATACCTCAACATATTTTAGACAAGATTTTAGAGGCTGCAACCCGAGCTTCTACTACAGGAAATATGCAAGTTTACAGTATCGTGGTTACAACAAAACCTGAGATTAAACAACAACTTTGGGAGGCTCATTTTAAACAAAATATGGTACTTCAGGCTCCGGTTGTTTTAACTTTTTGTGCCGATTTTAATCGTTTTAATAAATGGTGTAAGCAGAGAAAGGCAGATCCGGGTTACGACAATTTTTTGTCGTTTTTCACTGCTGCAATAGATGCATTGTTAGCTGCTCAAAATGCTGTTCTTGAAGCAGAACATCATGGATTAGGAATCTGTTATTTAGGAACCACAACGTATATGGCAAAATCAATAATTGACATTCTTCAATTGCCAAAGGGAGTTGTCCCCATTACAACGGTGGTTGCAGGCTATCCTGACGAAAACCCTCCGTTAACCGATCGATTGCCAGTAGAAGGTGTTGTGCATTACGAAAAATACAATGATTATACCGTTGAAGATATTAACCGAATTTATGCCGAAAAAGAAGCTTTGCCCTTAACAAAAGACTTATTAGAAATAAATAAACTTGAAACATTAGCACAAATTTTCACCGAAAAACGTTATACTCGTAAAGACAATATTGCATTTTCAAAAGCGTTATTACAAGTGTTAAAAGATCAGGGATTTATGAATAACGAATGATACGACTCGTAGTACTATATTTTTTTATTCTCCTTTCGATTTCCTTGCAAGGGCAGCATGATAAAGTAATTAGGACTTTTATTAATGGTTACGAATATAAAAAAGCTCAGTTAAAAACAGATAGCCATTTTATTCATTCCGATTTTATAAAAAGTTATAGTGAAATGGTTATGACAAGAGCCAACAATGTACTATGCTTAGATTCAGTAAAAAACGATTCAAATGGCAGTTCTTTTTACTTTCATTTATTACCAAAATACTCTTTTCTCGTTTTATTAAAAGACAGTGTAAATAATAGTATTGAAAAACAGGTATTTACTACGCATTATTATTCTAAAATTCACAGATTGTTAGATAAGCATATAACTCAAATGGAAAATTCAGGTTTTCCCTTTGCTGAGATGGTCTTAGATAGTATTAATATAAATGCTAAAGATAGCGTAACATTATCGTACCGATTATTTAAAAATGTTTCAATCGTTTATGATTCCATTGATGTAATTGGAAAGCCGATGGTTTCAAAAAATTTTTTGTCTGCGTACACGGGTATTATAGCAGGAAATCGTTATAATGAAAAAAATATCAAGCGTTTTGATCGGCTTATGAATGATTTGGTATTTGTCAGGCAGCAGAAAAAATCAGATTTATTTTTTATCGATTCAAAAGCCAAACTTCGGGTTTACTTAGAAAAGCAAAGTGCCAATAATTTCAGTGGTTTAATTGGCATCGCAAATGGAACAAATAATCAACTACAATTTACGGGAGATGTAACGATAAACTTGAAAAATATTTTTAAACATGCCGATATGTGCGATATTAGTTGGAAAAAAATAGGGGAGCAGTCGCAGCGGCTTGATTTGGCATTTTCTTATCCTTATTTATTTAATATTGCTGTAGGTGCATCAACAAAATTTAATCTCTATAAGCAAGACAGTACGTACTTGAATTCTCAACTTAAAGCCGGACTCATGTTTTATACACAAGGGTTTAATGGTATGCTTGTTTATTATGAACAGCGTCAGACATCGGTTTTAAAATACACAACCTCCGGTTTAGCTGCTACTAATTGTCAATTTGCCGGATTAAATTTTATAAATAATCGGTTTAATAAGCCTATTTTACCAGAAAAAGGTTATTCTCTTTCTATTGATGCGGCATACGGTCAAAGGACGTTATCAAAAACTCCTCAAATGCCCGATTCTATATATAGTAAGTTATCAAAAAAGGTAGAGCAATGGCGAGGGAATGCATCATTTATTTCGCTTATCCCACTCACAACGAGTTTTTTCATAAAATTTAAAGCTGAGGGAGGTGCCATAAGTCCCGGCCAGTTCAAAAACGAGTTGTTTCGTTTAGGTGGAAGTCAATCGATACGAGGTTTTGATGAAGAAAGTATTTATGCTTCTTCGTATTTATTAACATCCGCAGAACTAAGACTTTCATTGGACAATGCTACACAATGGTTTGTTTTTTTTGATAAATTAATGTACAAATCGTTTATTTACACGGATAATCCATGGGGGATAGGGGTCGGTGCAGAATTAAATACCGGTGCCGGATTGTTTTTTATTTCGTATGCATTGGGTAGTCAATTCAATCAGTCGTTGGAATTTAGAAATTCTAAAATTCATTTTGGATATAGAAATAGGTTCTAAAACTTAATTAGTGCAGAATAAAAGTTCTTTATAAATGGACGAATTTTAGGGAAGCATACAGTGT
>DAOOWN010000082.1:0-12826 GCA_035371305.1 Bacteroidales bacterium | reverse complement strand
TTATTTAAGCCCTTTTTTTATTTTTCATATTTTTTCTTAAATAAAAATTATATCTTACTGCTCTAAATTATTATGTTTAACTAAATATCATTATATGAAAGTTGTAATTCCAAAAGAATTGTTAGCCACCGAATTACGTGTTGCTGCAACTCCCAAAACGACATCAAGGCTAATAAAACAAGGCTTTGAAGTTTATTTGGAAACAGGTGCCGGAATAAAAGCAAAATACTCTGATGAAGAGTATCAAGCTGCCGGAGCAAAAATTATTCAAACTGCAGAAGAATTATATTCAATAGCTGATATTGTGCTAAAAGTGCAGCCTCTTACTGAGCAGGAAATAGCGTTAATAAAAAAAGGGACGCTTGTTTTAAGCTATTTATGGCCTGCCCAAAATCAGGCTTTGTTAAGTAAACTTGCCGAAGCAGGAATCAATTCTATTGCAATGGATGCCATTCCAAGAATTTCACGTGCTCAAAAAATGGACGTTCTTTCTTCTATGGCAAACATTGCCGGGTACAGAGCAGTAATAGAAGGGGCGAATTACTTCGGCAGATTTTTAAACGGACAAATTACAGCAGCAGGCAAAGTAGAACCGGCCAAAGTATTGGTAATCGGAGCCGGTGTAGCAGGATTAGCCGCCATCGGAACAGCGAAATCGTTGGGAGCTATTGTGCGAGCTTTTGACACACGTAAAGAAGTTGCAGAACAAATACAATCAATGGGTGCTCAATTCATCAGTGTTGATATTGACGAAGATGGATCAACATCAACGGGCTATAGCAAAGAAATGAGCAAAGCTTTTATCGAAGCTGAAATGGCTTTATTTAAAAAACAAGCCTCCGAAGTAGATATTATTATAACAACTGCTCAAATACCCGGAAAAGAGGCCCCAAAGCTTATCCTGGACGACCATGTAAAAGTCATGAAACCCGGTTCTGTAATTGTTGATTTAGCTGCATCGACCGGTGGAAATTGTACACTGACAAGAAAAAATGAAATTTATACTACCGAAAATGGAGTTACTATTATAGGTAAATTAGACCAATTGCCCACACAAGCAAGTTATTTATACGGCAATAATTTATGCAACCTGCTTGATGATATGGGAAAAGCCGAAAACTTCAAAATAGATATGAATGATGACGTTATAAAAAGAGCCATGGTAACATATAACGGTGCTATCAATTGGCCTCCCGAACCTCTTGCCGTAAGCGTTCAGAAAACAAATGATACTAAAAAATTAAGCCCGGAAGAAGAAGCAAAGAAAAAAGCAGATAAAGCTCGAAAAATCATTCTTTCTAATATCATTTGGCTTGCCATTATCGGAGGTTTATTATTTGCATTAGGAAAAGTTGCTCCTCCTGACTTTATGGGACACATTACAGCATTTGTACTTGCCGTTTTTGTAGGATGGAATGTAATATGGAATGTTACACACGCACTACATACACCTTTAATGTCTGTAACCAATGCTATAAGTGGAGTTATTATTACCGGCGGATTACTTCTTATCAACGATGATTATACTAACCCTATCACTATATTATCTTTTATAGCGATTCTGGTAGCCTCTATAAATATTGTAGGAGGATTTGTGGTAACGTATAGAATGTTAAACATGTTTAAAAAGTAAATATTATGATAACAACACATATTCAAATTGCGGCTTATCTTTTTGCATCCATATTGTTTATTTTAAGCTTATCGGGCTTATCCACGCAAGAATCTGCTAAAAAAGGAGTTATTTATGGAATAATCGGGATGACCATTGCCGTTTTAGCAACAGTTTTGGGCGAAAATATTCACGGATACATTTATATAATTATCGCCATGATTATTGCATCCGTTATCGGCATAGCGGTTGCTTTAAGGGTAGAAATGACGGCAATGCCACAACTTATTGCATTGCTTCATAGTTTTGTCGGTTTAGCTGCTGTTTTGGTCGGATTCGGTTCTTTTATTGATCCACATACCATGGAAATGCAAGGAGCAGAAAAATCAATCCATTTAGTAGAAATCTATGTTGGAATCTTTATAGGTGCTATTACTTTTACAGGTTCAATCATTGCTTGGGGAAAACTTACTGAAAATATTACCAGTAAACCTTTTGTATATAAAGGCAAAGATTTAGTAAACGTATTGCTGCTATTAGCTTCTATTATACTGGGCGTTTTATTTGTTATGCAAAGCGATAGCAACGGCATGATGTTGTTGCTTATAATGACTGCCATTGCAGCGTTTTTCGGTGTAATGATGGTAATGGCTATAGGCGGTGCAGATATGCCCGTTGTAATTTCAATGCTCAATTCTCTGTCGGGATGGACAGCTTCCGCTTCCGGTTTTATGTTAGGCAACGATTTGCTTATTGTAACCGGTGCTTTGGTCGGCAGTTCCGGTGCTATTCTTTCTATCATCATGTGTAATGCCATGAATCGTTCATTCTTCTCTGTTATTTCAGGTGGCTTTGGTCAAGAAATTAAAAAAGGTAAAAAAATTGAAGGTACCGTAAAATCGATTACTCACGAAGAAGCTGCCGAACTTTTAAACGAAGCACAGTCGGTTATGATTGTTCCGGGTTATGGAATGGCAGTTGCAAAAGCACAATATCCAATCCATGATTTAGTAGAAAAATTAAGAAAAAAAGGCAAAACGGTTCGCTTTGGCATACATCCTGTAGCCGGACGACTACCTGGACATATGAATGTTTTGCTGGCAGAGGCAAACGTCCCCTACGATATTGTATTAGAAATGGATGAAGTAAATCCCGATATGCCCGACACCGATGTTGTTCTTGTAATTGGAGCTAACGATACCGTTAACCCCGGTGCTCAAGAAGACCCATCCAGCCCAATTTACGGAATGCCGGTTGTAGAGGTTTGGAAAGCAAAGCGTGTAATTGTAATGAAACGCTCCATGGCAGTTGGATATGCCGGAGTTGAAAATCCACTCTTCTATAAAGAGAATACCGACATGCTCTATGGAGACGCTAAAGAAAGTGTAGATAAAATCAACGCTAAAATTGATTAATATCAAATATTTTTTAGCTTTAGCTTTATTTTAATAAAGCGATTACATATTTATATATATATATTTGCAAAAATTAATATTATGCGAGTTCAACGAATAGAAAAAAATAATCTCATTAGCAATGACCAGCAAGAAGTAGATTTAAAATTATTAGATCCGATTATTGAAAAATATAAGGATAAAAAAGGAAATACCATTCCTATTTTACAATCTACACAACATCTTTTTGGCTATATTCCAGCCAAAGCTTTTGAATACATCAGCAAAAAAACAGGATTAAAGGTCAGCGACATGTATGGAGTTGCCACTTTTTATGCCCAATTTAGACTTAAACCTGTTGGCAAACATATTATTAAAGTATGCCATGGAACAGCTTGCCATGTTCAGGGAGCAAATGCAATTAGCGACTCGATATTGGAAGCCCTCCAAATAAAAGACGGAGAAACGACTCCAGACGGGTTTTATACAGTCGAATCGGTAGCTTGTCTAGGATGCTGTTCACTTGCACCAGTAATAATGATTGATGAAGATTCGTATGGTAAACTAACCGGCAAATCTGCTGTCAATATTATTAAAGAAATAAAATTAAAAGCAACAAATTAAGTATATCCTATACGTATGGAAAACATTAAAGTCCTTGTAGGATTGGCAAGCTGTGGAATTGCCGCCGGTGCCAATAAAGTTTTTGAAAAATTCAACCAAATAAAGGAAAACGAACACCTCCCATTCGAACTAACAAAAACCGGATGTATTGGAATGTGTTATCGCGAACCGCTTGTAGAAATTATTGACGAATCGGGTTCTTACTTATATGGCGAAATAGACGAAAACAAAACCATAGAAATAATTGAAAAACACATTAAACTTGGTGAACCCGTAAAAGAATATGTCGTTAAAACGGAATTATTTCAAAACGAAGACGATACGTATTGGCAAGGCCAGGTAAAAATAGCATTGAGAAATTGCGGTGTTATCAATCCCGAGATCATCGAAGAATATGAAAATCGCGGCGGTTATCAAGCCATTAAAAATTTAATAAAAAACAATATTCAATCTGAACAAGTAATACAAACAATCATCGAAAGCGGTATTCGTGGACGTGGTGGCGGTGGTTTCCCAACCGGCATGAAGTGGAAATTTGCAGCTGCCAGTAAATCGGACGAAAAATATATTATTTGCAATGCCGACGAAGGTGACCCCGGTGCGTTTATGGATAGAAGCGTACTCGAAGGAGACCCACATGCCGTTTTAGAAGGCATGACCATTGCAGCATACGCTATTGGAGCAACAGAAGGGGTTATATACTGTAGAGCAGAATATCCCCTTGCCATTAAAAGACTAAATATTGCACTCGAACAAGCCCGTGAAAAAGGCTATTTAGGTAAAAATGCTCATGGCAAACAAGGATGGAACTTCGATATTCATGTAAAAGAAGGAGCCGGTGCTTTTGTTTGCGGTGAAGAAACGGCACTAATGGCCTCTGTTGAAGGCAGAAGAGGAATGCCTCGAAAAAGACCTCCTTTCCCTGCTGTTTCCGGATTATGGAAAAAACCTACCAATATTAACAATGTTGAAACTTTTGCAAACATTCCTTATATTGTATTAAATGGAGCTTCATCGTACAATAAATATGGAACCGAAAAATCAAAAGGCACAAAAGTTTTTGCCTTAACAGGGAAAATTAAAAGAGGCGGTTTAGTTGAAGTTCCAATGGGAATTTCCATTAAGGATATTATTTTCAAATTAGGTGGAGGTATCCAAAACAATAAAAAATTTAAAGCAGTACAATTAGGAGGACCTTCGGGCGGTTGTATTCCTGAATATTTGTCAGACACTCCGGTTGATTATGAATCCATTACTGCAACGGGAGCCATTATGGGCTCAGGAGGTATGGTTGTCATGGACGAAACTACTTGCATGGTGGACATGGCTCGATTCTTCTTAGATTTCACACAAAAAGAGTCGTGTGGTAAATGTACCTTCTGTAGAATCGGCACAAAACGTATGCTCGAAATTCTTACGCGAATAACAGAAGGCGAAGGCAAAGAGGGTGATATTGAACTATTAGAACAATTAGCTTATCAAATAAAAGACAGCTCACTATGCGGATTAGGTCAAACAGCACCCAATCCGGTTTTAACCACCATAAAATATTTCCGCCATGAATACGAAGCTCACATTCGCGACAAAAAATGTCCGGCACACAGTTGTAAGAAACTTATTACATACACTGTTGACGAAGACAAATGTACAGGATGTACCGTATGTGCGAAGAACTGTCCTGTAAATGCCATCTCCGGCGAACGGAAACAAATTCATTTTATCAATCAAGATGCATGTATTAAATGCGGTGTTTGCTTCAGTAAATGTAAATTTGAAGCTATTAAATTATCCTAAACTTGAAATGTATGAACGAAATAAATGTTATATTAAATGGTAAACCGGTGGTAGGAAAAGCCGGAGAGTCAGTATTAGACTTAGCTAAACGTAATGGAATCGAAATTCCCACACTTTGCCACGACCCACGCTTAGAACCCTATTCCTCATGCTTTGTTTGCGTTGTTGAGATTGAAGGAATGAGAGGACTTCAGCCTTCATGTTCTACAAAAATAACAGAGGGAATGAAAATCAACACAGATAACGATAAAATTCATAAAGCTCGTAAATCAGCGTTGGATTTAATTGTATCGAACCATTATGCCGACTGTGTAGCACCTTGCAAACAAACATGCCCGGCAGGAGTAGATGTTCAAGGTTATATTTCGTTGATTGAAAAAGGCATGTATAGCGAAGCCGTTGCATTAATAAAGCAAGTAAACCCGCTGCCTGCTGTATGCGGTCGCGTTTGTGTACGCCCATGCGAAGCAGCTTGTCGCCGCAATTTACTCGAAGAGAATGCCGGAGTTGGAATTGACTATATGAAACGTTTTGCAAGCGATATGGATCTTCAATCGCCAAACCGCTATATAGCTAAAGCCAAACCTGCTACGGGTAAAAAAGTTGCTATTATTGGTGCCGGTCCCGGAGGTCTTTCGGCAGCATGGTTTTTACAACTCGAAGGACATTATTGCGATATTTATGAAGCAAGCCCAAAACCCGGTGGATGGCTAAGATATGGCATACCCGAATACCGTTTACCCAATGATATTATTGATAAAGAGGTTAATGCTATTCTTGAATTAGGTTTATCGCAAATTCATTATAATCAAAAATTAGGCGATAATTTAAGTTATAAAAATTTGAAGCAAAAATACGATGCCGTTATATTAACAATTGGCTCACAAGGAAGCACTCCAGTTGGTTGCGAAGGTGATGATGCAGAAAATGTATTTGGAGGAGTCGATTTTCTTCGAAATATGGAAATCACAGGTCAGCGATATAACTTTAAAGGGAAAACGGTAGCTGTAATAGGTGGTGGAAATACTGCTATGGATTGTTGCCGAACGTCAATTCGTTGTCATGCCGATAAAGTTTATGTTCTATACCGCAGAACCGAAAACGAAATGCCTGCTAATCCCATTGAAATTCATGAATCTAAACTCGAAGGTGTTGAATACATGTTTTTAACAGCTCCGAAAAAAATTAACAAAGACGAAAACGGAAAAGTAAAATCGATTACATGCTTAAAAATGGAATTGGGTGAACCCGATGCTTCCGGCCGCCGTCGACCAGTCCCTGTTGAAGGAAGTGACTTCGATTTACCTGTTGATTACATTCTTGCTGCCATCGGACAAAAAACCTTGGCTCCATTTATAGAAGACATCAATCAGAATGCCGATAATGGAAAGTTTGCATTAAATAAATATGGTAATATTGATGTTAATCCTGCAACACTCCAAACAGGTATTCCCAATGTATTTTCTGCCGGTGATGCGGTAAAAGGTCCTGCCACAGCTATTGAAGCCATTGCACAAGCTCGTAGAGCCGCATTAAGTTGCCATCAATATTTAACCGGACAAGAAATTAAAGCCGAAGATTACGAATTTATCAGCCGAAAAGATAATTTCAAAAAACAAACGCCTACTGATTACAAAGGGAAGTTTGTTAATAAAAACAGACACGAAATGCCCACTTTACAGGCAAATCAGCGTCTTAATTTCAACGAAGTTGAATTGGGGTACGAGAATGAACAAGTTGCTCAAGAAGAAGCTTCGAGATGTCTTGAATGCGGATGTGTTGAATATTACACGTGCGATTTAAAGAAACATTCAACCGAATATCATGCAACCCAAGAAAACTTTAAGGGTGATTTCAGAGAATATAATATACGTTTTGACCATCCGTTTATAGAAATAGATAATAATAAATGTATTTTATGTGCTCGCTGTGTTAGAATTTGTAATGAAGTTGTAGGAGCCAATGCGCTGGGCTTGGTAAATCGAGGATTCGATACGTATGTTGCTCCGAATTTAGGCTTATCGCTTACCGAAACAGATTGCGAATCGTGCGGCTTGTGTATATCTGCATGCCCAACCGCTGCTATCAGCGAAAATGTTATATTTAAGCCTGGTCCAATAAAAACGGAACCTGTAAACAGTATTTGCAATTACTGCTCTGTTGGTTGTGAACTTGAATATCATACCAAAAAAGACTTTGTATGGAGAGTAACCGGTGCAAATGGTTTCATAAACAAAGACACCAATATTTGCAGTTATGCTAAGTTTGGATACAACTATATCAACGACAAAAAACGTTTAACAACGCCGTTGTACAAAGAAAATGGCACATGGAAACAAATATCGTTCGAAGAAGCATTTAAAATAATAACAGAACAACTCAACAAACAACAAGGTCCCCATACAGCATTTTTTACCGGAGGTCGTTTAACAAATGAAGAAATGCTTCTTGCTCAAAAATTAGCCACAACAACAAATTCAACCATTGGATCGTTCCAATACATAGGAAGAGGAAATGGTTATGCCGAAAACAGCTTTGCAAATGTACCATTTGACGATATAGAAAAAGCTGAACACATTTATATTTTGGGAACTGAAATAAACTACGAACATCCTGTAGTGGGTTATATGATTTTTAACCATCAACATAAGAACGAAATCCAGGTTAGCCAAATTACAACCATCAAAAACAATAAATTAACCAAAAAAGTCAACAACACCATCGTTGTCGATTCTTATTACTACTTTATTAAAGCAGCCAATCATTATTTACTAAGCAATAATCTTCAAAATCAACTATTTATAAATCAAAATTCGCAACATTTTGAAGTGTATAAAACTCAATTGCTTTCTGAAAAATACGAAATACTAATACAAAAATCAGGAGTTGATAAAGCTACCATTGAAAAATTCGCAAAAGAATACAACGAAATTCATCACGCTATAATCGTATTTTCTGAAAAGAATGTTTCAGCCAACGCATCTCTTGAGCTTCAAAATCTTGCATTAATAACCGGCAAACTTGGCAAAACAGCCATGGGCTTAATTTCACTTAAAGAAAAAAATAATTCAGAAGGTTTATTTAATCTTGGAATTGGTGAAGGGTTGGACAATTTTAATAAAATCACAAACCTTAATGACCATTCATTAATTGATAAACTTAATTCCCTGCAAATTAAAAACTTTTTCATTTTTGGAGAAGATCCCATTGGTACGGCCATTGACAAAGCAAAAGTTGAACATTGGTTTAACCAAGCATCATTTATTGTTGTTCAAGATTATTTTATGACCGAAACAGCACAAAAGGCAAACCTGATTTTACCGGCTTCGTTGCCCTACGAAACAGGTGGCAGCTTTACCAACACACAAAGAACCATTCAAAAAATAGAAAAACAAAAGAATCCACCCTTCAAATATTGTAATATAGGTCAATTGATAGCATTGGCTAAAAAACTTGGTATCCATAATTTTGATTCAGTTGACGATGTCCATGAGGAATTAAATCATCTTTTCGCTAACGCAAAACCAATGACATTCGTCTTCAGGAGCACCGAACAAGACAACCAAATTACATTGTTTAAAAACGGGTGCGACAACATTAACCAACAATTCATGGACTACTTTGATAAAAAATTAACTAAAAAAAATAAATATGAAGCCGTTCAATAATTTAGATGACATTTTGGATTTTGCCATTGATATGGAGCAAAAATCTATTGAATTTTACAACGACTTGGCTCAAAGAGCAAAAGCCAATGATATGAAAGAAACGTTTTACAATTTTGTAGAAGAAGAAATAAAACACAAAGCAAAACTTGTAAAAATAAAAGAAGAAAAAGTTTTTAACTTAGGGCAAGACAAAATACAAGAATTGAACATTGCGGACTATGTTGAAAAAACAGAACCTAAAAACGACATGACGTATCAAGAAGCATTAATTCTTGCCATGAAAAGAGAAAAAGCAGCTTTTCGTCTTTATACAAAACTTGCAAATCAAACCTCCGACCCTGAGTTTGTTAAACTATTCCTATCGTTAGCGCAAGAAGAGTCAAAACACAAGCTCATGTTTGAAATTGAATACGACGAAATCATACTAAAAGAAAACTAAAAAAAACCGCTTAAAGCGGTTTTTTTTATGCAAAATACCAAATCCTGCTAAAAAGCATTTGCAATATAAAAGATAAAAAGTATTTTTGGCTTGAAAAAAAACATTTTTTAAATTTACAATTATGGCAAAAGTAAAAGGAGCTATTGTGGTGGACGTTGAAAAATGCAAAGGATGCAGCGTTTGCGTTCCGGCATGTCCACAAGAAGTTATTGAACTGGCAAAAGAAGTGAACGGCAAAGGCTATCACTATGCCTATATGAAAAAACCGGATGAATGTACAGGTTGCACCAATTGCGCAGTTGTATGTCCTGATGGTGTTATAACAGTTTATAGAGTTAAAGTAGAAACCGAATAATCAACTTATTAAAAAATAAATAATATGGGAGAATTAAAATTAATGAAAGGCAACGAAGCTTTTGCCGAAGCTTGTATTCGTGCAGGAGCCGATGCTTATTTTGGATATCCTATCACTCCTCAGTCAGAGGTTTTAGAATATTTGATGGCACAAAAACCATACGAAACAACCGGCATGGTAGTTTTACAAGCCGAAAGCGAAGTATCAGCCATCAACATGTGCTATGGAGCAGGTGGTGCCGGTTTTAAAGTTGTAACATCATCATCAAGCCCTGGTATTAGCTTAAAACAAGAAGGCATTTCGTATATGGCAGGAGCTGAATTGCCACTATTAGTTTTAAATGTAGTTCGCGGAGGTCCGGGATTGGGTGATATACAACCTTCTCAAAGCGATTATTTCCAAGCAACCAAAGGCGGTGGACATGGCGACTACAGATTATATGTTTTGGCACCATCATCCGTACAAGAAATGTCAGATTTTGTTCCCATCGCTTTCGAAATGGCGTTCAAATACAGAAATCCTGTTATGATATTAAGCGATGGTGTCATTGGTCAAATGATGGAAAAAGTTGAATTATTCGACCCAATTCCACGCCGTACCATTGAACAAGTTGAAAAACAATGTCCATGGGCTACTACCGGAAAAAAAGCCAATCGCGAACGCAATATCATCACCTCACTCGACTTAGACCCCTATAAACAAGAAAAACACAATTATCATTTACGCGATAAATACGAACAGATGAAACGTGAAGATGTTCGCTACGAAGAAATTCAAACTTCGGATGCCGAATATTTATTAGTAGCATACGGCTCCAGCGCTCGTATTTGTCAAAAAACAGTTGATTTAGCCAGGGCTGAAGGCATCAAATTAGGACTTTTGCGAGCTATAACCTTATTCCCCTTCCCTTCGGTTCGTTTAAAAGAATTATCGAAACAGGTTAAGGGCATGTTAGCTGTAGAAATGAGCTTAGGTCAAATGGTTGAAGACGTAAAACTTGCTGTTGACTGCAAAATTCCGGTTGAACATTTTGGCAGAACAGGTGGCGTTATTCATACACCATCAGAAGTTTTAGATGCATTAAAAAAACAAATTATCAAATAGGAGGTCATATTATGGAAATTAAAGATATTATAAAACCCGAAAACCTGGTTTATAAAAAGACCCCACTTTTAACAGATAAAGCTTTATCTTATTGCCCCGGCTGTGGACATGGAACTACACATAGATTGATAATGGAAGTCGTTGAAGAAATGGGCATTCAAGAAAAAACAGTCGGAATAGCTCCGGTTGGTTGTTCTGTACTTGCATACGAATTTATGAATATAGATATGCAACAAGCAGCTCATGGACGTGCACCAGCTTTAGCTACGGCATTAAAACGTTTGATGCCCGATAAATTTTTATTTACATATCAAGGTGATGGCGATTTAGCAGCTATTGGTACAGCCGAAACCATTCATGCTTGCAACAGAGGCGAAAATATCGTTATTATATTTATTAACAATGGTATATATGGAATGACCGGAGGTCAAATGGCACCGACCACTCTTCCCGGCATGAAAGCCTCAACCGCTCCTTACGGACGCGATACCCATATTATGGGTAATCCTTTAAAAATGACAGAATTAGTGGCTCAATTAGCCGGAACGTATTATGTTACCCGTCAATCGGTTCATACTCCGGCAAATGTTCGCAAAGCCAAAAAAGCCATTCGAAATGCTTTTGAATATTCTAAATTAAATAAAGGTACTTGCTTTGTAGAGATTGTTTCAAATTGCAATTCCGGCTGGAAAATGCAACCGGTTCAAGCCAATAAATGGATGGAAGAAAACATGTTTCCATTTTATCCATTAGGTGATATTAAAGTACCTCAAGTAGAAAAAGTTTAATAAAAAAATTAACAACTATGACTGAAGAAATCATTATAGCCGGCTTTGGAGGACAAGGTGTTCTCTCTATGGGCAAAATTCTTGCATATTCCGGCATTATGCAAAATCAAGAAGTAAGTTGGATGCCATCGTACGGACCAGAAATGCGAGGTGGAACTGCTAACGTTACAGTAATATTAAGTAACGAACGCATTAGTTCCCCTATCGTTAATGAATTTGACACTGCTATTATTCTTAATCAGCAGTCAATGGATAAATTTGAAAAAACGGTAAAACCCGGCGGAACGTTAATTTACGATCCTAATGGTATTACCCGCCATCCCGAACGAAAAGACATCAATATTTACAGCATTGAAGCAACAGAAGAAGCTGCCAAAATGGGTAACACTAAAGTTTTTAATATGGTAGTACTTGGCGGCTATTTAAAAATAAAACCCATTGTCGAATTGGATAATGTCGTAAAAGGATTAGAAAAATCGCTCCCAAAACGTCATCATAATCTGATTCCAGAAAATAAAGCTGCTATTTTAAAAGGAATGGAAGTAATTAAAACTAAATAGTTTTTTTTAGTAACTTTGAACCCGCTATTATTTTATAGCGGGTTTTTTATTTTTAGTATGCATCAAAATGAATTTTTCTTTTTTTTAGGATTTATTTCTTTAATCTTAATCATTTTATTTGTCGATTTAGGCATTTTTGACAAACACAGTCATAAAGTCAGCTTTAAAGAATCATTGATCTGGACGTTGGTCTGGATAAGTTTAGCATTAGGATTTTTTGTTTTTCTCCGTTTCGAAGGCAACTTATTGCATGGCATCGATTCAATGGAATTACTTAAATCCAAAATTTCAGAAAATGCCCATCCCATAAAAATTGATGGACTCGATTTTCAACAAGCCCTTCAAAAATATAATGCGAATCTTTCACTTGAATTCATTACCGGTTATCTGATAGAATACACCTTGTCTATAGATAACATTTTTGTAATTTTAATGATATTTTTTAGTTTTAACGTAAAAGAAATACATTATAAAAGAGTTTTGTTCTG
>DAOOWN010000081.1:0-12833 GCA_035371305.1 Bacteroidales bacterium | reverse complement strand
TATAATGAAGAAAGCATTTATACAAAAAAACTAATCAACAACACCGGAATCGGTAAGGTAAAAAAAATGTAAAAAACGCTGTTGATGTCAATAAAATAGTGCATAAATTGTTTGCGCATTCAAAATAATATAGGTCTAAAACCATTATCTTTGTCGAAATTTAAAGAAAATGGTCGAAAATTACTCCGAAGATTCAATCAAAACACTCGATTGGCGTGAACACATCCGCAAACGTCCAGGAATGTATATCGGGAAATTAGGCGATGGCAGTTTTCGCGATGATGGAATATATGTGCTTATTAAAGAAGTTATGGATAACTCCATCGACGAATATGCTATGGGATTTGGAAAAACCATTGAACTCGAAAACAAAGAGCAACAAATTCGCGTCCGCGATTACGGCAGAGGCATTCCTTTGGGTAAGTTATTGGATGTTGCTTCAAAAATGAATACCGGCGCTAAGTACGACTCTAAAGTATTTAAAAAGTCAGTAGGACTCAACGGCGTAGGTATAAAAGCCGTAAATGCACTTTCAGAAAGTTTTATTATTCGCTCCTATCGCGATAAAGAATGTCGTGAACTCATTTTTTCCAAAGGCGAATTACAAAAAGACAAAAAAGAACCAAGCAGTCAGCAAAACGGTACGGAAGTGATTTTTATCCCGGATACAGAGCTTTTTGGCGATTTCCATTTCAATACCGACTACATCGAAACGATGGTTAAAAACTATTCGTTCCTGAATCGCGGGTTAAAAATAAAATTCAATAACCAAACCTATTTTTCTGCCAATGGCTTAGCCGATTTGCTCAACGAAAACCTTAACACCGATGCACTTTATCCCATTATTCATTTATCGGGCGAAGATATTGAACTCGCTTTTACCCACGGCGATAGCTACATTGACGAATATTTCACCTTTGTTAACGGACAACATACCACGCAAGGAGGAACACATTTACTTGCGTTTAAAGAAGCCTTTGCAAAGACCATTCGCGAGTTTTACAAAAAAGACTTCGATGCGTCCGATATAAAAACTTCTCTAATTGCTGCATTAAGCATACGAATTGAAGAACCCGTTTTCGAATCGCAAACCAAAACAAAATTAGGTTCAAAAGATGTTGGTCCCAATGGTCCAAGTATTCGTAATTTTATTGGCGACTTTATAAAAGAACAACTCGACAACTACTTACACAAAAATCCACAAACCGCCGAAATATTGCTAAATAAAATTCTTGAATCCGAAAAAGAACGAAAAGCCATATCGGTAGTACAAAAAAAAGCTCGCGAAACAGCAAAAAAAGCAAGCCTTCACAATAAAAAATTACGCGATTGCCGAATACATTTCAATAGCAATCACGAACAAAAATTAGACTCTACGCTTTTTATTACCGAAGGCGACTCGGCAAGCGGGTCTATTACTAAAGTACGCGATGCCAATACACAAGCAGTTTTCAGTTTGCGTGGTAAACCCGAAAATATATACGGAAAACCCAAACGCATTATATACGAAAATGAAGAATTAAATTTATTGATTGCAGCACTCAACATCGAAGAAGGAATCGACAACCTGCGTTACAACCAGGTTATCATTGCCTCCGATGCCGATGCCGATGGCTTACACATCCGACTGCTCATGATAACCTTCTTTTTGCAATATTATCCCGATTTAATTAAAAACGGACACTTGTATATATTGCAAACTCCCCTTTTCCGCGTTCGTAACAAACAAAAAACCATATACTGCTATAACGAAAACGAAAAAGAAAAAGCCATCAAAGAATTGGGACGAGGAGTCGAAATAACCCGATTCAAAGGCTTAGGAGAAATATCGCCCGACGAATTCAAGAAATTTATTGGTAAAGACATGCGTTTGGAACCCGTAAAACTTAGCAAAGACGACACCATTAACCAATTGCTTTTATTTTACATGGGAAATAATACTCCCGAGCGACAAGATTTTATTATCAACAACCTTCAATTAGTAGAAGACTGATATGGACGAAGAAAACATCATAGATAACGAAAACAACGAAATAGACGAGCAAAGCAACCTCATGCCCGAACCTCAAGGACAACGAGCACAAATTGCAACCACAAAACTATCGGGCTTATATAAAGATTGGTGGATTAACTATGCTTCGTATGTAATTTTAGAGCGAGCCGTTCCCCACCTCGATGACGGCTTAAAACCGGTTCAACGCCGTATTTTACATGCTATGAAGCGTTTGGACGACGGCAGATACAACAAAGTAGCCAACATTATCGGTTATACCATGCAATACCATCCTCACGGCGATGCCAGTATAGGTGATGCATTGGTTCAGTTAGGACAAAAAGAGTTGCTCATTGATACACAGGGAAACTGGGGCAATGTATTGACCGGCGATAGTGCTGCTGCTCCACGTTATATCGAAGCTCGCTTATCAAAATTTGCTCATACTATTTTATTTAACCCCAAACTAACTCAATGGAAATCATCGTACGATGGAAGAAATCAAGAACCCATTACGCTTCCCGTAAAATTCCCATTACTTCTGGCTCAAGGGGTAGAAGGAATTGCTGTTGGATTAGCCTCAAAAATATTGCCTCACAACTTCAACGAACTAATCGATGCGTCTATTGCTTATCTCAAGGGCGAAGATTTTGAACTCTATCCCGATTTTCCTACGGGTGGATATGCCGATGTTTCGAGATACAGCGATGGTTTAAGAGGCGGAGTGGTAAAAGTTAGAGCAAAAATCAAACAAATAGACAATAAAACGCTTGTTATCAACGATTTGCCTTTTGGAGTAACTACCGATAAACTCATCGAATCGATAATAAAAGCAAACGACAAGGGAAAAATAAAAATCAAAAAAATTGACGACAATACGTCAGATAATGTCGAAATTATATTACAATTAGCCCCTGGAGTATCGCCCGATAAAACCATCGATGCGTTATACGCCTTTACAGCTTGCGAAACGTCTATTTCGCCCAATGCTTGTGTTATTAGTAACGAAAAACCGCTTTTTATTGGTGTTAAAGACATTTTGAAAGCAAGCACCGACAGAACACTTCAACTGCTTAAAAAAGAACTTGAAATCCAGTTAGAAGAATGGCAAGAAGAATGGCATTTCGCTTCGCTCGAAAAAATATTTATTGAAAATAAAATATACCGTCTGATAGAAGATTGCGAAACATGGGAAAGCGTCCAAGAAACTGTATATAAAGCCCTTTTACCCTATGAAACCAAATTACTCAAACCTATTTCAAACGAAGATATTATTAAGCTTTTAGAATTACACATCAAACGAATCTCAAAATACAACACTTTTGAAGCCGACAGACACATTAAAGATATAGAAACCAATATCGAAGAAATAAAAAATCACCTTGCCAACATTGTACTTTATACCATCAATTATTTTAAAAACATCAAAAAGACGTTTGGCAAAGGAAAAGAACGAAAAACCGAGCTTCGTAGTTTCGAGAATATCGAAGTTACCAGAGTAGCCATTGCCAATGCAAAACTCTATGTTAATCGAGAAGAAGGTTTTGTTGGTCTTGGACTTAAGAAAGATGAGTTTGTATGCGATTGCTCAGACATTGACGATATTATTGTATTTACCGCAGATGGAAATTATGTAATTAAAAAGGTAAGCGATAAGGATTTTGTTGGTAAAAATATTATTTACGTCAATGTTTTCCAAAAAAACGACAAAAAGACAACTTACCATATTTTATATCGAGACGGAAAATTTGGACCTGTTTATTTAAAGCGATTCCAAGTTACAGGAATAACAAGAGATAAGTTTTACTCGGCAACTCAAGGAACCGAAGGCAGCAAAATTCTATGGTTTACAGCAAATCGTCATCACGAAACCGAAACCATACGCATCATGCTTAAACCAAAACCAAAATTAAAGAAATTGGTTTTTGATGTTAATTTTGCCGATTTTGCCATAAAAGGCAGAGGAGCACAGGGCAACATTATTACCCGCCACGAAATTCATAAAGTTCAATTAAAAGACAAAGTATATTCACAAAGCCATGGAGTACACCTTTATTTCGACGATCAAGTAAAACGACTCAATACAGATGGGTTAGGAATCGATTTGGGGCTTTTTAACGAAAACGATCGAATATTAATCTTAACACAATCAGGTCATTACAGAACATACCCTCCCGACATCAATGTTCATTTTGAAGACGATATGATATTTATTGAAAAATATAAACCATCACGAATCATATCGCTTATTTATTTCGATGGCGAATCGGGCTTTCATTACATAAAACGATTCAAACCTGACATGAGCGACAAATTGATTCAGATTATAAGCAATCATCCAAAATCAAAACTTGTTCAATTTAATACGGATACGTATCCTCGATTATCCATAATATACGGCGGAAAGCATAAAAATCGTCCCGAAGATATTATAGATGTGGAAAACTATATTGGCATTAAAAACGATAAAGCCATCGGAAAGCGATTAACACCTTACGAAATATCTAAATTATCGTGGTTAGAACCATTAAAAACAGAAGAACCGGAGCCTACAGTAGAAGAAATTAAACAAGAAGAGTTGTTTGATATTAATAGCATAAGTGCACCAACCGATATTATCGATAACGATCAAATTCAGCAAATGAAACTCGACTTCTGACCTATGCGCTACTTTTTAATCGGCTTTATGGGTAGCGGAAAATCAACCATTGGCAATCAACTTGCCAGATACTTGAATATTGATTTTTTTGATTTGGATAAATACATTGAAAAAAATACCCGCTCATCGATTCAAACTATTTTTGAAACAGAAGGTGAAGAAGTTTTTAGGAAATACGAATCAAAATACCTAAAGCAAATTATTGCTGCATCATCTCAATCTGTTATTTCTACAGGTGGGGGCACACCATGTTATTATGACAATTTGCAAGTTATGCAGCAAAACGGAATCGTCATCTATCTTAAACAAAATACGAATACACTTGCCAAAAGAATTTTAACGTCAAAAACAAAGCGACCTTTAATAAAAAATATGGGCGAAAAAGAATTGCTTCAATGGATTGAAGATAAATTAGCCGAAAGAGGCATTTATTATAACCAGGCAAACCTGATTATAGAAGCCCAAAATATTAATGCGGCAACCTTAGTGAGTTACTTAGAGCATTTCAATTTATAATGATGCCTGTAACCAAGCTTTTACCTCATCAATAGACGGATTTTGCAAACCAAGTTTATGTTTCTTATTTAAACCACAAAGTTCCTGGTGCAATTTATTTGGATTTGCTTGTTTTAACATTTCAACCTTTAAATAACCGGCTTTTTGGATAATCGGAACCCATTCGGCCTGTATTCCAATCTCAATATATTTTTCAGGCTCATCCACCTGAACTCTTTTTTCAGGCCTCATTTGAGGAAAAAACAAAACTTCTTGAATTGAGGGTTGATTGGTCATAATCATGGTTAAACGATCAATTCCAATTCCCAAGCCTGCTGTGGGTGGCATACCGTATTCCAATGCTTTTAAGAAATCTTCGTCCAACATCATTGCTTCTTCGTCTCCGCGTTTTGCCAAAAGCAGCTGTTCTTCAAAACGATGGCGTTGGTCAATAGGGTCGTTCAATTCGGTATAAGCATTGCAAATCTCCTTGCCATTGCAAATTGCCTCAAAACGCTCAACTAAGCCGGGGACAGAACGATGTTTTTTTGCCAACGGCGACATTTCTACCGGATAATCCAATATGAAGGTTGGCTGAATAAGCAACGACTCACATTTATCGCCAAAAATAGCATCGATCAATTTCCCCTTACCCATCGTAGCATCTACCTCTACATTCAGATTTTGAGCCGTTTTTCTTAACTCATCTTCATCCATATTACTAATATCTATTCCGGTAAAATGCTTAATAGCCTCAAACATCGTAAAACGTTTCCATGGGCGTTTGAAATCTATTTCATTCTCTCCTACTCTTACCTTTGTTGTACCATGTAGAGCTAAAGCAATACGTTCTACCATTTCTTCCACTAAATCCATCATCCAAAAATAATCTTTATAGGCTACATAAAGCTCCATTTGGGTAAACTCGGGATTATGAAAACGGTCCATCCCCTCGTTGCGAAAGTCTTTTGAAAATTCATAAACACCATCAAAACCACCTACTATCAGACGTTTTAAGTATAACTCATTTGCAATACGCAAATAAAGTGTCATGTCGAGTGCATTGTGATGCGTTTTAAAAGGACGAGCGGCAGCTCCACCGTATATTGGCTGTAAAATCGGCGTTTCAACTTCCCAATATCCTTTTTCGTTAAGAAAATTACGCATTGTATTTACCAATTTAGTACGATTGATAAAAATAAGCCTATTTTGAGGATTTACAATTAAATCAAGGCTTCGATTGCGATAGCGTTGTTCAGGATCGGTAAAAGCATCGTAAATAACACCGTCTTTTTCTTTTACTATGGGCAACGGACGAACACTTTTGCTCAACATTTTAAATGTTTTAACATGAATGGATATTTCACCCATTTTAGTAATAAAAACATAACCCGTTACGCCTACAATATCACCAATATCAGACAATTTTTTAAAAAGTACATTATAAGTTGTTTTGTCTTCACCGGGACAGATTTCATCTCTGTTTAAATACAATTGAATTCGGCCATGCTCGTCTTGTAACTCAGCAAACGAAGCACTACCCATAATTCGTTTGGTCATCAAACGACCGGCAATACTAACTTGTTGAAAATTTTTTATGGAATCGTCGTACTTTTCTAAAATCTCTGTTGTTTTGCAATTAACCTCAAATGGTTCGTTTGGATATGGGTTTATTCCCAATTGTCTCATTTCTTCTAATGCCTGCCTGCGAATAATTTCCTGTTCAGTTAGTTCAAGTAAACTCATATTCTTTTTTTTTTCGCAAAGATGATGATTTTTAAACGAATAAACAACGATAAAATTTATAGTAATCATGAAATTGAAAATTCTCTTGTACATTTGCAAAAAAAATGCTTGTAAAAAATCAATTCATCACTCTGCAAAACATTGATATTCACTGTAAATTATTTTTACCTGAACAGCTTACTTCGGAAAGTATATGGATTATTATGCTCCATCAGGGGTTAGGCAGCATAAGCCAATGGAAACACTTCCCAGATAACCTTTTCAAAGCAATACAATACCCCATTTTAGCTTACGAGCGAATTGGTTATGGCGAAACCGGAAATTTGGCCGATGAGTTGCCCGAAAATTTTTTATTCACCGAAGCGTATCAAATCTTGCCGGGTATTTTGCATCAATTTAATATTCATCGCTTTTATCTATTTGGACATAGTGATGGTGCAACCATTTCCTTGCTGTATGCATCTTCTCAACCTACCGGATTATTGGGCATTTCAGCTTTAACACCACATGTATTTGTCGAAGAAATTACCAAACAAGGAATAAACAAATTAATAACCGATTACGAAAAAGGCATTCTCTCCTATTTTTTACAAAAATACCATCGCGAAAAAACCGAATCACTTTTTAAACGCTGGACTCATTTTTGGCTAAGCGAGCCGTTGGTTTCGTGGAATATGTTTAAAGAGCTAACAAAAATTAATGTTCCTATTCAAACTATACAAGGCACAAAAGATGAATTTGGAACATTAAAGCAGTTGGAATATATTGCAAAAAATTGTCCGGCAAAAACCGAACACTTTATTATTGAAAATGGAAGACATAATCCGCATTTAGAGTATCCAAATATCGTTATAGATAAAACAAAAAAGGCTGTCCTTAAAATTACAGAACAGCCTTAAAAAAGTTAAAAAAATCAATTATTTCTTTTTTCTAAAAATGTAGCGGGTAATAAAAATACCGTCGCCATCTTGTTTACCGGCATCACTTTCAACTCCCGAAGTTACGAATGCAAGTTCCCAACCTTCAGCTGTCATAGCATTTAATTTAGATGCTACCACTGCATCATTTGAAGCAATGTTTTGAAAATTAATCCCAACCAACGAGAAAAAGTTCAATAATTTGGTTTCGTCAAAAGCATCAATTTTAATCTCGCTTCTGTCAACATCACCTTGTTTGCTGTCTTTCCCTTTGGTTCTGGATGTTGTAAAATTTTTGTAATCTACATTTTCGCGAACACATAACATACGCGAACGTCCCATACCACCGGGAACAATAGATTCAACAGTTGTAACGATTGCATATTCATACTGTTGAGCAAATAAAGCAATACCTGCAAATAAAAAAATTGCACTTAAAAAAAGTTTTCTCATAAAAATTTAAGTTTAAAATTTAACACGAAGCAAATATATAACAAATTTAATTCCAAAAAAATTATTTTTTTTCATTACTATCAACAACTAAAAAAATTACCTCGTCTTTCTTTTTCATTAAATATTCTTCCCTAACAAATTTTTCAAGTAATAGTTTGTTGCTTCTTAATTCCCTTATTTTTTCAGTATTTTCTTTAATTTTATTTTGATAATATTCTTTTTGTTTAATCAATTCATTTTTACTTTTTATTGCGGAAATTCTTTCGATTAAGTTATTTTGGCTGATTAATGCTAAAAAAATAATAAATAGAACCGTAACAATAAAATATTTATTGGTATAAAATACTTTTCGCTGAAAGAATGATTTTCCGAAATTCATTTTAACCTCCACTAATTAAATGAATAACTTGAACATTATCGCCATCGTTAAGATACGTCGTGGCATAATCATTTTTATGGATGGGCTTTCCGTTTACTTTAACCACAATCATTTTAAATGTAAACCTTTTATAATCAAGCAATTCATTAATCGTTAAAGACTCACGGTCGATATTTTCAATATTATTATTTACTATCAACTTCATATTTATTGACGAATTAATATTTCCAACGCTTTGTTTGCTTGCATATTAGCAACAATTCCAACACGAGGTGCCAAAGGAGGAAGTTCATCAGAAACTTCATTTATCCCATCTCCCATAATGTATATATTATCAAAAGCTTGCTCTTGTATGAGCTGAAAATTACCCCAACCGGCCAAACCGGAACCCATAATAAGCGGAATTTTGGGTAAATGCTCAATCATGGTGCTAAGAATCATTTCTTTCATCTCGGCCTTATCAAAAGCTTCTATCATTACATCAACATTTTTATATAATGAAACAATAGAAGTTTCATTCAGCATCGTATCATGTGCCTCAACAATACACGAAGGATTAATACGGTGTATATTTATCTTTAATGCTTCACATTTTTTTTGCCCTATTTGGTCATAAAAGAAATATTGCCTGTTTAAATTACTTTCAACAATCACATCAAAGTCGGCAATAATCAATTTTCCCACTCCAACTCGTGCTAATGCTACGGCAGCATTTGACCCCAAACCACCACAACCGGCTATTCCGACTACTTTTTTAGATACTATTTCTTTTATTTTATCGAACGTCATTTCACAAACGAATATTTTTTTGTGATGCTAAAAGTGTATTTCTGAGTAAACTTACAATGGTCATAGGTCCTACTCCCCCCGGAACTGGTGTAATATACGAACATTTGGGTGCAACTTCGTCAAACTTCACATCGCCGGTTAGTTTAAATCCCGATTTGGTATTGGCATTTGGAACGCGTGTTGTCCCTACATCTATTACCACAGCACCTTCTTTTACCATATCGGCTTTTACAAATTCGGGCTGACCGATTGCAGCTACCAAAATATCAGCGTGGTGGCACACTTCTTTCAAATTTGCTGTTCTACTATGTGCAACGGTTACGGTTGCATCCATACCCTTTTGCGAAAGTAAAATGCTAAGTGGTCTTCCCACAATATTGCTTCGACCCAGCACTACTACATTTTTCCCTTTCGTTTCAATATTATAACGTTTTAAAAGTTCTACAATTCCAAATGGTGTTGCCGAAACAAAACTTGGCAATCCTAAAACCATTCTGCCCACATTAATTGGACTAAAACCATCCACATCTTTTGAAGGATGAATGGCATTGATAAACTTTTGTTCGTCAAACCTCTTCGGTAAGGGCAACTGAACAATAAATCCATCAACATCATTGTCGTTATTTAATTGATCAATCTGATTTAAAAGAAAATCTTCGGTAATATCATCTTCAAAATGCAAAAGTGTTGACTTAAAGCCGACTTCTTCGCACGATTTCACTTTATGACTTACATATGTTTCGCTTCCACCATCATGACCCACTAAAATAGCTGCTAAATGAGGGACTTTTTTGCCTTGATCTTTTAATTTTAAAACTTCCTGAGCAATTTCTTTTTTAATTGCATCAGCTACTGCTTTTCCATCAATTAATATCATATTTTCTTTTTTTTATCGTTTGGGAAGATTTTTTAATGCATTTTTATTGGTTGTAACCATTTTCATCAATTTGCGTGTTTCTTCAAACTGTTTTATCAAACGATTAACGTCTTGAATGTCCGTTCCACTGCCTAAAGCGATTCTTTTTCTTCTACTTCCATTTATTAGCATGGGGTTTTCTCGTTCTTCGGGGGTCATAGACTGAATTATGGCTTCAATAGATTTAAAAGCATTGTCGTCAATATCAATATTTTTCATCATTTTTCCCATACCCGGAATAAACGACGCCAATTCCTTTAGATTCCCCATTTTCTTGATTTGCTGTATCTGTTGGTAGAAATCGTTGAAACTGAATTGATTTTTGGCAATTTTTTTCTGAAGTTTTCGAGCTTCTTCTTCGTCAAATTGCTCTTGAGCTCGCTCAACCAACGATACTACGTCTCCCATCCCTAAAATACGGTCTGCCATACGTTCGGGATAGAAAATGTCCAACGCATCCATTTTTTCGCCGGTACCTATAAATTTTATAGGTTTATTTACAACGGATTTAATAGATAATGCAGCACCACCGCGAGCATCACCGTCTAATTTGGTCAACACAACTCCATCAAAATCGAGTCTATCATTAAATTCCTTGGCTGTATTTACCGCATCTTGACCGGTCATAGCATCCACAACAAAAAGTATCTCTTCGGGATCTACCGCTTTTTTGATAGATGCTATTTCTTGCATCATTTCTTCGTCTATTGAAAGTCGTCCGGCTGTATCTATTATTACCGTATTAATTCCTTTTTGCTTTGCTTCTTTAATTGCATTTTGTGCTATTTTAACGGGATTTTTTTCATTTTCTTCGGTGTAAACCGGAATTTGAATTTGTTCGCCCAATACTTTCAATTGCTCGATAGCTGCAGGACGATAAACATCGCAAGCTACTAATAAAACTTGTCTTCCTTTTTTAGACTTAATAAAATTGGCAAGTTTTGAGGAGAAAGTTGTCTTTCCAGAACCTTGCAAGCCTGCCATTAAAATAACGGAAGGATTATTTTTAAGTTTGAGTTCTACCTTTTCAGAACCCATTAATTCAGCTAATTCATCGTGCACAATTTTAATAAGCATCTGTCCGGGACGTACAGATTTTAAAACCTCCATTCCCAATGCCTTTTCTTTTACTGTATCGGTAAATGTTTTGGCAATTTTATAATTGACGTCAGCATCGAGTAAAGCTCTGCGTATTTCTTTTAATGTTTCTGCTACGTTTACTTCCGTTATTTTTCCTTCGCCTTTCAGGATTCGGAACGATTTCTCCAGTTTATCGGTTAGATTCTCAAACATATATCTATTTTTTGTAAAATTAGGCAAAAATAAGCATTTTAACGATTTTAAACTATATCATTCGTTATCATTTTTTTGCACGTATTCAAAAATTTGTTAATTTTATAATTCATTAGGCAACGAAAAGAGTAGTAACTTTGTCTTATCATTGAAAACAACCAAAATGCAAGATAATAAGGACAAACATTCCATATCGCCTGCAGCCGACAATTGGGAAGAAATTTATAAAACTTATTCCCGTAAAATGTATGCCGTTTGCTTGCGATATGCTAGGAATCACGAAGAAGCCGAGGATATTTTGCATGATGGTTTTATTAAAGTTTTCGCTTGTTTAAGTGAGTATAAAAATTTAGGTTCTTTTGAAGGTTGGATTAGAAGGATTATGGTTCATACAGCTATCAATGCTTATAGAAAATATAGCAGCCGTTGGTTTCCGATAGATGATAAAGAGCAAACAACAGAATCGGATACTGTTTGTATTGAAGATAATATAGCACACGATGAACTTATAAAATTAATAAACACAATGCCCGATGGATACAGATTGGTTTTCAATATGTATGTTATAGAAGGATATAAGCATAACGAAATTGCAGAGGCTTTAGGGATTACAGAATCAACCTCCAAAACCCAACTCATGAAAGCAAGAAATTATTTAAAAAATAAAATAGGAGTTAAAACCTATGAAAAAGTTTAATAACAATAATGATTTTGATAAATTCTTTCGAGATGAATTATACCATCTCGAAAAAGAACCGCCTATTTCGGTTTTCGATAAACTCAGCAAAACTTTTCCATCGTCACCTAAAACCGGTATTTCAAAAAAATGGTTTTGGCTCGGAGGCTTTAGCATCGCTTTGTTTGTCGTTTTATTTACTATAAACACCTTTAATTCTGTTAATTATGTTTATAAAAATGCTAAAAGAGTGGTAACCTATAACACACAAACCATTCAAAATAATCTTTCAACCTTAGATTCCAAAAATAAAAAGAAAGAAAATTCCATCATTCAACAAGTTACAGAAAATAAAACCAATCAAAAATCAATAAATCAAACCACTCCGACTAACGAATTCAAAAATCTAACCACAGAACCCATTAATAAATATGATCTTCTCGAAAATAGCTCAACTGTCGTTACTTCCAATATTGTAAAAACAAATTATCAAATTCAAGTAAAAGCTGCTTCGTGC
>DAOOWN010000080.1:0-13205 GCA_035371305.1 Bacteroidales bacterium | reverse complement strand
AATTTTTAGGTTATGACACAACTGAATTAAAAAACAGACTAATTGGACTTAAAGGTAAAACAAAAGCTCAAAAACTCGAAAACTATTTTGCTGACATGGATTCATTTTGTTTTCAGATTTCTAAGGTCTTAAAAAAAAGTAAATACTTTGTTATGATAATTGGTTCAAATACCAATCAGACTGGTGGAATCAGGCTGGAAGAAACGGTTATAAATTCAGCAAAGAAATATGATATGCCGTTAGTGAAAAGTATTTTGAAGCCTATCAAAGGAATGAGAAACACAATGAAAGAAGAATATGTATTAATTTTTCAAAAGCAATAACATGTTAAAAAGTATTGAAGATAAATTTCAAACAGTAATTCAAAAAAATACATTTTATTTTTTCAACTCAAAGTTTGAAGAAAATTACGAAGGATATATCAATTCACTAAAAGAGACTCTCTTAATCGTTAAAAATAAGGTTGAAACAGAAGGTTTAAAGAAAGAAATCTTTGAATGGTTATTAACTGAAAAAGAGAATGGACTTAGGGCATTGTTAGCTTTAACAGGTTTTTCTAATGAATATTTAAAGAGATTAACAACAATAATTCGGATTGTTGATAATCCTGAACTAAACAAACTTGTTTATAAAGAAAAATGGCACAACGAGACAAGCCCAGATAATATTCAAGAGTGGTCTGATAGCACAATTTTAAAGCATATCCAGAAAAATGAATATTTTAGGAAAGGTCTTGTTAATATTTTCTTTGAAGGTGCATCAATTCCTTTTTTAGCGAATACAATCCCACTTTTTGAATTAAAAAAGCTAAGCATTTCCAAATTAAAGTTTGAAATACCCGAACTAATTGACACCCTCATTCGCTATAAAGAAAAAGGTAGTTATTCTGGTATGAAAGGAAACAACCCAGAAACTGTCGTTGCTGAAATATTAGACAAGCTTGGAATTACATTTGAAACTGGTGATTTAAGCGAGCTTATCACCAATGCTCCTGACAACAAAAGAACAATGGATTTTATTATTCCAAATAAAAAGAATCCAATCATTATTGCGGAAAGCTCTTTTCTTGCGACAACATCGTCTGGACAAGGAGATAAATCGAAAACTGAAATTTCGATTGATAGTTTAATAAAAGAACATTATCCTAATGCTATTTTTGTTGGTTTTGTTGATGGTATAGGTTGGTATGTCAGAAAGGGAGATTTAAAAAGAATGGTAACAGCTTATGAAGATGTTTTTACTTTTCATAAGGATGAATTAAAAAGATTTGAACAATTATTAATTGAAACTTTCAAAAAATGATAGACAAATACATTAATAAAATCTTGCAAGGCGACTGTCTGGAATTATTCAAAAACATACCAGATAATTCGGTTGATGTAACATTTGCTGACCCTCCATTTAATTTAAAAAAGAATTATACAAGTTATAAAGACAGTCTTGAATTTCAAGAGTATCTTGATTGGTGTGAAAAGTGGATTTCAGAAATGGTTAGAGTAACAAAACCAACTGGTTCTATTTTTCTTCATAATATACCTAAGTGGCTAACTTATTATGCAACTTATTTAAACAAATTTGCAAATTTCAAACATTGGATTTCATGGGATGCACCAACTGCACCTATGGGCAAATCTCTGCAACCTGCCCATTACGGAATATTATTTTACACAAAAGAAGCAAAAGGTTCAAAAATTTATGAATTAAGGCATCCACACAAACGTGATAGAAAACAAGGATATTTATGGAAAGATTATGGTGGAAAAAAAGACCAGCTACATCCATTTGGACCATTGGTCTCTGATGTTTGGACAGATATTCATAGAATAAAACATAACGCAAAAAGAGACCCACATCCTTGTCAATTACCTATTCATCTAATGGATAGATTAATTTTATTGACAACTGATGAAAATGATATTGTTCTTGACCCATTTTCAGGTACAGGGACAACTGCTATTTCGGCAAAAAGACTTGGTAGAAAATATATTGGATTTGAATTAGATAAAAAATATGTAGAAATATCCCAACAAAAACTTGAACGAACAGAACCTAATTATAAATTAGGTGAAAGTTGGGTGAGTTTTTATTTAAATGATATTGTTACAATTAGAAATAACGACTGGAATAATCTTGCAAAATTCTTTTCTATACCAAATCCATTAAGAAATATTGACTTTGAACGAGTAAAATTAATTGACAAAAAATTAGTACCGAAAGAACCCAATATTGAAAATGATGTCTTTGAAAATGAAAGCAAGATAACAGAGAAGCCATCAAAAATAAATGGGAAGAAAATTATCGAGATTGAAAGCCCAACGCTAAGTCAAGCACATTTGCAGGTCGCACATGCCAACCTAAAACCTAAACCTGCACAAGAACTTGCTTTTTCCAATAATAGAATAAAAAAAAGACCGTCTCGATGTTGAGGCGGTCTTTTTTGTTGAGGTCTCTAGCGGATTCGAACCGCTGTAGCCGGTTTTGCAGACCGATGCCTAGCCACTCGGCCAAGAGACCATTCTGAGTGCAAAGATAAATAATATATTTGAAAACGTAAAAAACGGAAACAAAATATTTTTGACTTAACCATAAAACAAATATCCATATTGATCAACTTTCCTCTGTAAATTATTAACTTCATTTATTTAAGGTCAGAGGGAACCTGCATAATATTTATTCGTATTTGTCCCGACATTTGGTCGGAATTAAATAATTATGTAGGTTTGCAACAATTATTATAAATAATGTTGACCATTAGCTATATAAAACCAGCTTATCATTACGACTCACTCGCAACACAACGAAACACCACCGAAGTAAACCCTTTTGCTCAAAAGCTTCTGCTAAAAACACCCAAAGAATATACAGAGCAATACCAACATGCAAAAATAGTACAACCTTACTACAATTTTTCCGAACAGTTTGTTTCTTTATATAATCACGATTGGATATTGGTAGTCGGTATAATGCTGTTAATTTTTATGACGTACGTCAAAGTACAATTTTCGCAAGTCATTAAACGACTTCTTACTTCGGTAGTAAATTTTCAGTTTGCAAAACAATTAGTGAACGAGAAAAGCAGTGTTGTGCAAAAATCTTCATGGTTTTTGTTGACACTCTTTGTCATTAGTTTTTCATTATTTCTTTCAGCCTTTATTTATTATATAAACCCCGATTCGGCTCATAACCCTTATTTATTTTTACTTGTTTTTCTTTTTGTATCCGGTTTTTACTTGTTAAAAATATCGCTCTATTTTCTAATCGGCTATTTGACCGATAATTTAAGCCAAACACGACTCATTATGTCTCATTTTTCGGTTTTCTATCGCAATTTATCTTTATTATTTACTCCATTAAGCCTCGTGTTGTTTTTTATTCAATTACGTTTTTTGGCAAGCATCTTAATTGTAATGGTTCTTTTATTTGTTATTTTTTCGTTAATGCGTATTTATAGAGCCTTTTTTTTAAGTTTACAAATGAAATTTTCGTATTTGTTTATTTTTTTGTACCTTTGCACCATTGAATTAATACCCCTACTTTACAGTTATAAAATACTGAAAATGTGGGTATAAAATAAAAATAAACTAAATTTTGGCTGCCTTGAAAATACAAAAAATACTTATTTCGCAACCTCAGCCTCAAAATGATAAGTCTCCGTATGCAGAACTTATTAATAAATACAATGTAAAAATTGATTTCAAACCGTTCATTCATGTAGAACCCATCAGCCCCCGCGAATTTCGTCAACAACATGTTAATATTGCCGATTTTAATGCGGTTATTTTAACAAGCAAAATGCATGTTGACAATTTTTTTAAGATGAGCGAGGAAATGAGAGTTGTTATTCCCGAAACGATGAAGTATTTCTGTATCAACGAAGCGACTGCTTTTTACCTTCAGAAATATGTTGTTTTCAGAAAGAGAAAAATCTTTTATGGCAATAATAACTTCGACGACCTTAAAGATTATTTTCTTAAAAACAAAGATGCAAATTATATTGTGCCTATAACAGAACCACATAAAGCTTCGACACTGGATGCACTAACAAAATTTAATCTTAACTATACAACTGCCGTGTTCTCGAGAACCGTTAGCAGTAATATGAAAGATGTCAACCTGAACGATTATCAAATCATCGTATTTTTTACACCGGCAGGCATTAATTCGTTGTTCGAAAATTTCCCCGATTTCAAACAAAACGAAATAGTAATCGGAACTTCCGGCATAGTAACAGCCCAAATAGCAAGAGAAAAAGGACTGGAAGTATTGATCGAATCGCCCACAAAAGAATTTCCTTCTATTACGGCAGCCATTGATGCTTACATCAAAAAGTGTTTAAAACAAAAATAATTGTGGAGCATCGTTGTATGGATGCTTCTTTCCCAAAAAAAGAACACCTTTGTAAAAAAAAAGATTTTGAACTACTGTTCAGCAATGGAAAATCAGTATATCATTCTTTTTTAAAGGCTCAATTTATTTTTATCGATTCAGAAAATCCGGAAATTAAAGTTGCCTTCGCCGTTCCGGCAAAAAAAATAAAAAAAGCCATCGATAGAAACTATTTAAAACGAATCATGCGCGAAGTATATAGAAAAAACAAATTTCTTCTAAAAGATTCGCTGCATAAAAAAAGCATTTATATCACTTTTATTTTTTTAACAAATGAGCGTGTCCATTACAAGCAAATGGAAGAAGTTTTATTATTACTTTTACAACAAATACAAGAGAAATATTTAAGCCACACTAAACATAAAGAATGAGGCCTTTTACATATATATTAATAGGTATTGTAAAATTTTACAAGTTGTTTATATCGCCCATTCTTCCCAATTCGTGCAGGTACACCCCTACGTGCTCCAATTATGCTGTGGAAGCCTTAAAAAAATACGGTGCCTTCAAGGGCGGATGGCTGGCTTTAAAAAGAATTTTGAGTTGCAATCCTTGGGGTGGCAGTGGCTACGACCCGGTTCCATAATAGTTGTTCCATTAAAACTAAAATAAATGAAATTATTTTTCGATAAACAAACGTTCAATGTTGCAAAAATGAAAATAGCTAAACTAAAAAAATGGTTTTTATCCGGCATTATTATTCTTGCCATTCCGGTGTTTTTTGCTTTTAATGACGATGTAGATTTTGAAATTGTAAAAAATTTAGACATCTACTACTCTCTTTTTCGCGAGCTAAATGTATATTATGTTGACGAGATTAAACCATCAGAAGTCATAAAAAAAAGCATCGATGCCATGCTGGGCAGTCTCGACCCCTATACTGTTTATATTCCCGAATCGCAAATAGAAGATTTTCGATTTATGACAACCGGACAATACGGAGGAGTTGGTTCCATTATAATGCAACGCGATAACGAAATAATGGTTTCCGAAACCTATGAAGGCTATCCTGCACAAAAAAATAATATTTTGCCGGGTGATGTTATTCTTGAAGTTGACGGCAAAAGCATTAAAGATAAAAATGTTAGCGAAATAAGCGAATGGCTAAAAGGACAACCCAACACCGAAATTGAATTAAAAATCAGAAAAGCGGTTACGAACGAAGTACAAATTAAAAAGTTAAAACGTGAAGAAATAAAAATAAAAAATGTTCCTTATTACGGGCTGATTGACGAACAAATCGGCTATATCTATTTGGCAAATTTTACCGAAAATGCTTCGGCTGAGGTGGCAAAAGCTTTTAAAGAGCTTAAAGAACAAGGCATGAAACAATTAGTCCTCGATTTGCGAGGTAATCCCGGCGGCTTGCTTATGGAAGCCGTTAATCTTATGAGCATTTTTGTTCCTAAAGGCACCCTTATTGTAAGTACCAAAGGAAGAGTAAAGGATTGGGACCAATCTTATTATTCCACCATTCCACCTATCGACACCGAAATACCGGTTACCGTGCTCACAAACAGCGGGTCTGCTTCGGCATCCGAAATTGTAGCCGGTGCAATGCAAGATTTAGACAGGGGTGTGGTAATAGGGCAACGTACGTTTGGAAAGGGTTTGGTGCAAACAACACGCGATTTGAGTTATAATGCCAAGTTAAAAATTACAACAGCAAAATATTATACCCCTTCAGGAAGATGTATTCAGGCTATTGATTATTCACACCGGAACCCCGATGGGAGCGTTGGGAAAATACCCGATTCACTGATACATCCATTTAAAACAAAAATCGGAAGGGTGGTTTACGACGGTGGCGGTATAAATCCCGACAAATTCGTTGAACCCGAAGAATTAAGCCCCATAGGTCAAGCACTGCTCGAACATTATATTATTTTTGACTATGCAAACAAGTTTTATGCTGCCCATCCCACAATGACAGAGCTGAATAACGTCATCATCAGCGATAAAATATATCAAGACTTTGTCGATTTTGCCACTTCCAAAAAATTCCAATATAAAACACAAAGTGAAGAAGTGTTAGATGATTTGACACAATCGCTCAAGAAAGACAAATATTACGATTTTGCACAAACCGATTTAGAACATCTAAAAAAACAAATTGAAGCCAATAAACAAAACGATTTTAAACTTTTTGAGAATGAAATAAAACAATTGTTGTTCGAAGAAATAGCCGAACGTTATTATTTTCAAAAAGGAAGAATTTTAGCTATGCTCAAAAACGATCCTGCTGTTAAAGCAGCTAAAGAAGTGTTAACAAACGCAGCAGAGTATAAAAAAATACTTTCTAACTAATAAATATTTACTAACTTGTTTTTAATAGCAAACGTAACTAACTGAACCGTATTTTTTGCTCCCATTTTTTCCATCATAAAAGCTCTATGTCCGTCAACGGTTCTATTGCTTATGCCCAGCATTTCGCCAATTTCAACACTTGTATAGCCTTTGCAAATAAGCTCAAGTATTTCCAGCTCCCGCTCGGAAAAAGTTGGAATTTCTTTTTCGGTTTCTTTTAATTGTTTTTGAGTTATGTATAAGCTTGCTAACAATGAAATCAGCTCTTCTGAAAAATAATTTTTGCCATTCATTACAGTAATAATCGACCGCTCTAAATCTTCCTTAGAAGCATTTTTTAACAAAAACCCTTTAGCTCCCGCGTCTAACATGGCTTGTAAATGTTCTTCATCGCCAAACATACTTAAAGCAATAATCTTTAAATCGGGATTGCTCTCTAATGCTCTTTTGGTCGTTTCAATGCCATTTATACCGGGCATTTTTATATCCATAAAAACAACTTCCGGTTTTACTTCCTGAAGTTTTTTTAAAAACTCATCTCCATAAGATGCTTCACCTACAATGTTCAGAAAAGGTATTTCCTGTAGTAATAATTTTAATCCTTTTCTAAAAATATCGTGGTCATCTACTAAAAAGACATTCACTTTATTCATAGTTCTTTACTGCTTTATGGGACAAATATAAATTATTTTTTTCTACTTGTTATCTTAAAAGGGAATAAAATTGACAAAAGTTTGCTAATGGTAAATTTTGGAATATAATCTTCTTCGTCATCATAATAGCCTGTTTTTTTATAACCGTAACCGTAGCCATATCCGTAGCCATATGATCCATAGTAGTTGTACCCTTTACCGTAATACGAATTAATTTTTACATCGTTGATAAGTAATGTTAGGAGTGTGTGGCTGTAACTCTTATTGATGGTATTTAAGAAACCGATTACATTCTTTTTGCTATAATTTTGCCTTATTACAAAAATATAGGTATCTGCATACCTTGAAATCAATAAAGCATCCGTAACCAATGCAACCGGAGGAGTATCAATTACAATTACATCGAATTTATCTTTGAGCATAGAAATTAGTTCCAACATTTTTTTGCTTTCTAATAATTCGGCCGGATTAGGCGGAACGGGTCCGGTTGGAATAAAAAATAAATGTTCTTGGTTGGTTTGAATTATAATATCTTCCAACGTAGTATCACCCAACAAATAAGTGCTTATTCCAACCACATTGCTTACGTTTACGGTTTCGTGGATTCTGGGGCGACGAAGGTCCAAACCTAAAATGACCGTTTTTTTGCCAAGCAGAGCATGAGCTGAGGCAATATTGAGTGCACAAAACGTTTTTCCCTCTTCACTTACTGTAGAAGTTATGGCTATTACATGCGATTTTAATTCTTTATCGGGATGTAAGTATTGGATATTTGTTCGGACTGTTCTAAACGACTCGGCAATGGTAGATTTGGGCGATTGAAAAACAACAAAATCGAGATTTTTGTGATTATGCCCAATAAGCCCAATAATGGGTATTTTTATTTTTGATTCGATGTCGCTTATGTCGTTGATGGTGGTATTGAAAAAGTCAATCAAAACAAGAATAATGAGAGGGAATAAAAGTCCTAACACAATTGCAATCATGTAATTCAGCGAATACTTGGGAGCAATTTGAACTTTTGTATCTAAACTGGCATAATCAAGTATTTTATTGTCGGGAATATTCGATGCTTTTGCTATTCCGGCTTCTGCACGCTTTGTAAGTAAGTATGTATATATCTGATCGTTAAGTTTATATTTACGTTGAATATTGATTAATTCTTTTTCGGTAGCCGGAAGCTGTTTAAATCCTTCTTCGATTTTCGAGATGTTTTGGTCTATTTCATCTATATTTATTTCTGTGGAGCGAAGAAGCATGGCATTGTTTTCTAATAATAGTTTTCGGGTTTGAGCTATTTTATTCACCACCGCTTCGTAAGCAGGGTTTTTTTCGGTTGCCGTAATTAAAAAGGTGTTTTTTTCTTGATAAAGCGTTATTAATTGCTTAATAAGCTCCATCAATGCCGGGTCATCAATGCCTAAACTTGATGGAATAACTATTTGGTTTAAATCGGTATTGCTGCTTAAATACTTTTTCAGGTATTCTAAATAGCTTTTTTTAACCAAAAGGATGCTTTTTTGTTTCTGCATATCCGTTAGCCGGTCGTATAATGAGCTTCCTTCTTTTGAAATATCTATTAAATTGTTGCTTTGTCTGAAGTTTTTTAAATTGTTTTCGTTAATCTGCAGCGAATCGGTTATTTCTAACAATTGCTGGTCTATAAAATTCATGGTGTTTTGTGCAATTTGATTTTTTTCAGACAAACCGCTTTGTATATAAACATCCAGAAGTTTATTGATAAAATCTACCTCTTTCTGTGGAACTAACCCATTGGTCGATAATTCAATCACGGTCGATTTTTTATCGGTGGTTGTAATATCTATTTTGTTGCGGTATTGCTTAACCAATTCGCTTGGGTTATTCAATACAAAGAAAAATTGACGTTGGATTTCGCTTATTGTATTTACATCGATATTTTCATTAAGCAGTATGCAAAAGGTAAAGTTATCGCTCTTATACCACTCGCCAAATCTCATTTTTTTATTTAAAACCTTGTCCTTATCAATTTGTAAAAAGTATTCATTGTTATTTTTCAATTTCACATAAATGGGAATACCGAAAATGTTGTTTTTGGTAGTATCGGTAAGTACCGTGAAAGGACAAGTTTTGTATCGTTCAACCGTTCTAATTCGTCCTACCGAATAATAGTTTATGTTAAATTCCGGCAGCTGTTTTATTGTCTCTTGAACTATTCTATATGACTTTAACACCGCTATTTCATTTTCTACTACTTTTTTTCTTGTTCTTCTAATAATTCCTTGTTCTTCCAATATATTTTCAATCCCTCCCGAAAGCGTATTTTCTTTATCCTGAATCATTACAAAAGCACTCTGTTTAAATACAGGGTCAGAATATCGGTTTATAAAATAAGCAATGCTGATGGCTATAAAAACAGTAAGTGCAAACCAATACCAATTGGCCAATATCTTCATCAAAAACTTCTGAATATCAACATTTTCGTTTGTTTGCATTTGCTGCTGTTGTATGATATTAGAATCCATAGGCTATTTAATCTTTAAAACAAATGTAATCACTAATACGAGCGTACTGATGGAAGATAATATTATGGAAACGTTGGCAGAATTCATTTTCCAAGCTTTTGTTTTAATGGGCTCAACATACACAACATCGTTGGGCTGCATATAAAAATAGGGGCTTTTAATAATATTCTTGTCCAAAAGATTAATTCGTCTATTTTCTATGCCTTTCGTTCCGGTTCTCAATAAAAGTATGTTTTCACGGTTACCGTATTCGTTTAAATCGCCGGCCTGCCCCAATGCTTCGAGTAATGTAATTTTGTTGTTATAAAAATAAAAAACGCCCGGTCTTCTAACTTCTCCCAAAACAGTTATTTTAAAACCACCATATTTTACGGTTACATACACTTCTTTAAAATATTCCATTGTTTTGGTTTGAATGATGGTTTGAATTTCGCCCAATGTTTTATTTACGACATCGATTTTCCCAATAACGGGCATTTCAATTTTCCCTTCATCGCTTACTAAGTATCCTTTGTAATACAACGATATTTCGTTAATATAAGAGCTTGAAACAAAATCGGAATTGTTAAATATTTCGTTTATATCTTTGTTTAAGCTGGAAATACGGACAAAAATAACATCGCCGGGCTGAACTTTATACGTATCTTGTATGTAGCTGTTTTGAACCAAGCTATCTGCTTCAGTCATATGTTGTAAGTATATCATTTTCTTTTGCGAAGTGCACGAAAATAGTAATACTGAAAATATGACAAAAATACCGATATACTGTTTTTGGCAAAATAATTGCATAAAATTTCCATTATTAAATAATTTTCAAAAATACGAAATTATCAGAAATAAACTGCTAAAATTTAAAACGATGAACCATCTACAAAATATATTTAAAATTAAATCGAAAATTTCACCCGCTCCGGGTAAATATTTGATTTCTGAACCACTCATGAGTGACGGAATTTTTGGTCGTTCAGTCATTCTCTTAACCGAACACAGCGACGAAGCTTCGTTGGGGTATGTACTTAATAAACCCTCAGGATTTATCATTTCACAACTTTTGCCACAATTCAAAAATTTTTCTTTGCCAGTTTACATTGGCGGACCGGTTGCCACCAATACCGTTCATTTTATATACAAATCCGATAAACCTATTTCATCATCAGTTCAGATTGACGAAAAATTGTATTGGGGTGGCGATATTAATGAACTTTTGGTTCAACTCTCATCCAATCAATTAAACGAAAACGATGTGCGTTTTTTTGTCGGTTATTCGGGTTGGGGCAAAAATCAACTTCAAAAAGAGCTCAATAATGGTTACTGGTTGGTTAGTTCTTTCCCTGTAAATCATTTGTTTGAAGAGGAAGCCGATCTATTATGGAAAAGAAGTGTGTTGCAACTAGAACGGAAATATCATTTTTGGCTTAACGTACCTAAAAACCCTTCATTAAACTAATTTTACTTGCTTTAGATTTTTCTATTCCGCTTTAAAAAAGATTGCATTTTTTGCAGATAACAATAATTTACTTTGGAAACTTTATAGCAATAACGGCTATTTTGCGTTCTTTCGCTGCTGCCGGACTATATACTGAATTTCGTTGATCGCGCAAATCATCGCTTACACCTTGGCTAACCATATTTTCGCCAAATGCCTCGCGTAGAATAATTAACTTTCCGCCATTAGATGAACTACCGTCAATATACGGCTTGAAAAATCCGTCTTCAAAGCTATTAAGCATATTAACTAAACTTTGAACTCTTCGTTTGGATAAGTTTAAGTTATACGCATGGTTATTTAACGGGCTGGCATAACCTTTAATCGTAATAGCAATTTCTTGACCGTCTAACAGCATTTGCTTTAGTAATTGTAAAAAATTCAACAGCTTAACGTAATTCTTTTCAACCTCATCTGTAAAAAAAGCATCAATAGAGGCTTCGGCATTATTTTTTTCTTCATTTTTTAATTTTTCACTATAATATTTTATGTATTCTTCGCGCATTTTGATATATTTTTCATATAGTTCGCTATAGCTATACGTGGTGGTTGTATCGTATGTACGTGGATTTGGTTCATCGTTATGAAAATAAAGAATTACAGGAATCAACTCTTCGGCTTTTTTTTGTTGTTTTTCAATCTTTTGAACTAAAATTGTGCTATCTTGTTTAGGCTTTTCTAAGGGAATATAAAAAATATCGTTACAGCATTTTTCATTGCTGGTTAATGAATTTAACACCCTGTTCGATGCAAAAAGTGCCATAGAGCCATCTTGAGCAAGCTGATAAAACACTTCGTTGTGATTGGTATTGATGGGATAGCCTATGTTTTGTGGAGGTGATAAGTTTTTAATCCATCCATACGATGAAAAAATATCCAATCCGCCTAAATTTGTAAACCATTCGCTACTAAAATAGAGCGTTTTGTTTTTTACATCGTAAAAAGGGCATAATTCGTTATCGATGCTATTGATGTTTTTGCCTAAATTAAATACAGTGTCTTTTGGCTGGAGGGAAGAGTCGATCGCTACTGCCCACAAATCATATTTACCATATCCGCCTTTGCGATCCGAAGAAAAAACCAAGAATTTCGCCGTATCGGTTTCTATTATAAAAGGATGTGTGGAAGAAGCACTTTCAATATTTATGGGGCTATTAAGAAGCTCCGGTTCTGACCAAAAAGCATTGTTTTTCTTGCTTTTATAAAGCTGAAACGAAATTTCCGTTCATTGCTTTCTTACACAGACTCAGCACCATCGTTCTGTTTTCGTTCATAAATGCAAAGCTTGAAACAAATCGGCGGGAGTTATTTAAAACAGTATCAATGGGTAATAGGGTCATTGCAGTCGAATCTTTTTTATATGCCAATAATTTAGATGTAAAAGTCAAGGTATCTTCGTCCAAAAGAGGTTTATATGTACTAAGCCAAAATATTGAATCGTGTGTTAAATAGGCTTGAAATTCACTATAAGGGCTGTTGATAATGCTATCAAAGCTTAAAATACGTAACGGCGTTGGGTCGAAAGTTAGAAATAACGCATTTTCGCACGAAAGTACTTCATGTCGTGCTTTATATGTATAATAATCTTTAGATGCTGCATGTTTTTGCAAGTATTTTTTAAAACTTATTTGTGCTCGCTGATATTTGGCTTGATTTTTCTGCACTATGCCCAACCAAAAGGGAACTAAGGGGTATTTGTTGTCGTTACTTTTGTCAATAAACGAATACCATTTTTCGGATAGTTCAAAATCGTGGTTTAAACGGGCAGCTTCGGCCATATACCAGGCAAGTTGAGCATTTTGCTCCTGTTCCAGAGCTTTGCCAAAATAATAAACAGCCGACACGTAATTAGCACTATTGAATGCTTTT
>DAOOWN010000079.1:0-13475 GCA_035371305.1 Bacteroidales bacterium | reverse complement strand
AACAGCTTTTTTATTTCGTTGTTATTCTATCGTCAGTTTGTGCTTTTTTTGTAACTCGTTTATATATATGATAAAACTACATACTATCATCCATTTTGGGTGTATATATGTATACTAATTTATTTTATGCAAAGATATAATTATTTTACAAATCATCAAACGGAGATTTAATATTTTTAAAATATTTAAATAAATGTATTCAGATTAATTTCGTTCAAACATCAATGCAGATGTTTATAAATTTTGTTGGCAATACAAACGAGATGTTTTAAACGTATATTTGGGTTTTACGAAAACAAAATTTGCAACGGACGCTACAAAGTATGGAGATAAAAAAGGCCGTCCCTTTTTGAGACAGCCTCTTTTTTTAATTGATTAATTTATAAATTATAACAAGTTCCACGTTTTTAGTATTTCTTCAATTCTATTTTTTGCTGAATGAATGTTTTTCTCTTTATTATTTGGATTTGAAGTAGAGGCAGTTACAACTTCTATCTCCTTAAATCCCATAAATGTAAACTCTATTTTCGTTAAAAATGAAAAAGTATCCCACTCGGGATAGTTTGTGGTAACTTGCTTACACGAATATTCACTTCCGCTTGTAAAGACAGTTAACGCTTTTTTCTTGGTAAACTTTCCAAAGGGTCCTTTATCGCCGTAGTCGAATGCAATTCCTTTTTGCATTACAGCATCAAACCAAAGCTTAACTAATCCGGGCATCCCAAAATTATGCATGGGCGAAAATAACAAAACAATATCGGCTTTAGTCAGTTGTTTTGTAAGTTTATCCATTGCCATCATTTTGCTGTTTTCTTCGTCCGAAAGAGCCTTGCCCTGGTAATTTCGTTTGTAGTAATTCATTAAAATACTATGATCAAAATATGGAGGAGGCGATGTTTCTAAATCAAGTTCCTCGATAGAATGATCTTTTCCAATTATTTCTTTAGTAAATGCATGCAACTTGGCTGTATTTGAAAATTCTCTGCCTGGCAGATATTTCACTATTAATATGTTCATATTGTTTTAATTTAATTATTTATTTTCAATCCATTGTATAATTTTTTCACTCATTGGGCTTTCGTTTGGAGGAATTACCAAAGCGATTTGTCCATTTTCGTCTATTAGGAATTTTTGAAAATTCCATTTAATAGGTTCATTACTAACGCCGTTTTTAGTTTTATCGGTAAGCCATTGGTAAAGGGGGTGTATGTCTTTGCCCTTTACACTTATTTTTTCCATTATTGGGAAGCTTACATTGTACTTTGTTGTGCAGAAATTTTTTATTTCCTCTGCAGTACCCGGTTCCTGATTTAAAAAATTGTTGGCCGGAAATCCAATTACAACAAAGTTTTTGTCTTTGTATCGTTCATACAGCATTTCAAGTTTCTCATATTGTGGTGTAAAGCCACATTTGCTGGCTACGTTAACCATCATTATTTTTTTCCCTTTAAGTTGGCTTAAATCATAGGGTACACCATCGATGGTTTTTATTGAAAAATCATAAATCGATTCTTGACCATATAAATTTGTCATAATAAATACTGTTAAAATGAATGTTAATGTTTTCATGGATATTTTTTTAGACAAAAATAATTAGAAATAGTCTAAATAAAAATAATTAAAACAAATATTAAGATTATTTAACGAAAAAATCTTTTGCTAAAAAAATGAAGAAAGATGAATGGGAAGGAGAAATAGGGATGAATCTGGTTAATCTCTGAAAACATCTTTTTTCTTGAGCTTCATAATTTTGCCGAAATGGCTTAATTTATTCATGTCAATTCGTTTTTCGTCACCTACAATCACAACAACCATTGGCTTTTTTTGAATATTTTCTTGATAAAATTTCAACATGTCGTCAAATTTCATTTCGTAATAAACAGGAATTTTTTCTTGGTTGGGATCGTGTTGATAACCTAATCGTTTCCATGCTACCATACTCTCGCTTAAATTGCGGAAGTTGGGTCTATCGCTCAATGACGATTTTACTAAGTAATTGATAATAAATGACCATCTGTCGGTTTTTTGTGGCATAACACGAACCAAGGAGTCAAATACCTGTATGGCTTCGATGGTTTTATCGGCTTGAGTGCCAATATATCCCATAAAGTAGCTTTCTTTCCCCGATTTTGCAGGGATTACATATTGGGCACCGGCGGAGTATGCCATAGAACGGTATTCTCTTATTTCTTGTAAAACTAACCCGCTAAAATCACCGCTAAAGTATGCATTAAAAGCATCTATATACGGTTCATTGTCGTTGTAGAATGCTTTTTGATTCATAAAGAAATAAATGTTGCTTTGAACAGCCTTGGGTTCGTTCAGGAAATAAACCATGTTTTCGTTGTATTGGTTATAGTTGACATCTGCCGGAGCTAAGCTCGATTTAGGATTAGTCGTCCATGAGATGTTATTTTTCAAAATAGGAATAATCTCTTCTAACGATTTCTTGCCGGTATAATGAACGTCACATTCAAATGTAGTGGCTAATTTAAATACCTTAATGAGTGAATCTACTCCGACCTTTTTTAGCTCCGACATGGTTGGCCGGTCAATGTATGAAGATTTTCTTCCGTTTACTACCCAACTGTATAATGCTTGAGCAATTTGAGCCGGTTCGGATTGTTCAATCTTTCTGTTTGATTTTTCACCTTGAAGTATATTGTTTAATTTACCAGCTTCGGCTTTGGTAGATTGAATAAATTCATTTAACAGGCTTACTGCTTCTTTTATGTTTTCTTCTATGCCGGTTAATTCGATAGTGGTATAACTTTTATTGCTTGAAATGTTCATTGTGCAACCTATTTTTGCGAATTCGAATTTAAGTTGATCCACCGATTTTGATGAAGTTCCGGCTAAGTTGGCGAGTTGGCAGGCATATTTTAAAAGTGGGTGGTAGTATTCTCCCATTCCAAATTTAAGCCTCAATGAGAAAATAGTATTGTAAGGGTTATCGACTCTGTAAATATTAATGCCTTTTTTAATTCTGTTGAATTGGATGTCGTTTCTAAAGTCAATAAATTTTTCTTTAATAGGTTGAGCGGTCATTTGTTCTATTTTTTTTGCAAAAGCTGAAGTTGCATTATTATTAGAAACAACAGGTTTGAATCCGGGCTTTTCGAGTTTTTCTTTTTTCATGGAACCCATACGCGAATAAAATGCCAGGTAATTGCCGTTTAAGTATTTTTCAGCAACATTTATGATGTCTTGTTTGGTAATGGACATGATGCGTTTGGGGATTTCGTAAATATCTTCAACATTTCGTTGTTGTCCTATCATTTCGGCTAACAACATCGCTTTCCCTTCATTGGTCTCTAATTCCTGAGAAAGTTCTCTGTATTTTTCAAGCTTAATCGATTGTAAAAGTTCATCGCTGAAATCGCCTTTGTGTATTCGCTCTATTTGTTCTAAAACGATTTTTTCGGCTTCTTCCAATTTCTGTCCAATAATTTTAGGAATAGCAAAAATTACAAATTGTCCATAATCGTTATAAGGCATATAAAAAGACATTGCTGCTAGCAATTTATGGTCTAGCGTTAATTTATCCAACAAACCGGTTGTGTTTTCGTTGCTCAATAAAGAAGCACACATTTCTATGGCTATTTCGTCTTTGTCACCGGCTTTTGGTGCTCTATATCCAAGCATTTCGAGTTTAATTGGACTCAGTTTTTTTTCGGCAAATTCGCGTCCAATAAAAGGTTTTTCTTCCCATGTTTTTGCTGAAGGAATTTCTTTCGATTTCCAAACACCAAATTTTTCTTTAATCAGAGGAATAATTTTTTCGCTGTCAAAGTCGCCAACTAAAACCAATGCCATATTATTAGGAACATAATAGGTATTAAAAAACTGATACATTTTATTAAGCGAAGGATTTTTAAGGTGCTCAATCGTTCCAATAAGGGGTTGCTGACCGTAGGGGTGATTTTTAAAGAAAACCTTGTTGAATTCTTCAAAAAGATTGAATTGAAACATATCTGAATAAAGATTTTTTTCTTCGTAAACGGTTTCTAACTCCGATTGAAATCCTCTGAATACGGGTTTGTAAAAGCGATGGCTGTATATTTCTATCCAGCGTTCAATTTCGTTTGATGGGAACGCATTGTGAAAAACGGTTCGGTCGTTGGATGTATTTGCATTGACATCAGTAGAGCCGATTTGTTTTAATACTTTGTCTAGTTCGTTAGGAATGGCATATTTATTTGCCTCTACAGAGGCTTCGTTTATTTTTTTCTGAATTTCTTTGCGTTTTTCAGGCTCAGGTGTTTTGCCAAGTTCTTCGTACAAAGAAATAATTTGATCTATGTAGGGTTTTTCTTTTGTCCAATCGGTTGTTCCAAGTTCTTCGGTCCCTTTAAACAGCATATGCTCCATATAATGAGCCATGCCGGTAGCATCGGAAGGGTCGTTTTTTGAACCGGCTTTTGTAACTACAACACCGTACACTATGGGTTGGTTATGGTCTTCACTTAAAACTACCGTTAAACCATTGTCAAGTTTAAATTGCTTAATTTTAAAATTAAATTCGGTTTGGGCGAATAGTTCATTAAAAAAGAAAATTGTTATAAACGTAAAAAGAGCAAAACGTTTTAGAAATAAGTATTTCATAGTAAATTGATTTTAAATTATGCTAACAAAATTTGACTTCAATTATACAAACAAATAATGAAAATAAAAACACTTTTTTGAAAAAAACGTAAAAACGTTTAATCATAAAAAAAAAAATACCTATTTTCGTACTTTAAATAAAATAGTACAATGCATAAAACTCTCTCATTTCTGTTTTTATTATTATTTGTGAAGTTGATGCTAATTGGTGGGAGATTGTATGCACAAACGAACGACGATAAATTAACAGAACAAAAAGCATTTCAGTACTATCAACAAAAAAATTATTCAGAAGCATTGCCCTTATTTTCACAATTATTGAGTCTTTATCCTAAAGACGAACGATACAATTTACATTATGCAGCATGTTTAATTGAAACAAACCAATTAATTGAAAAAGCTGTAAAATATTTGCAATTTGCCGATAGTAAAAGCAATGACCCTATTATTAAATATTATTTGGCAAGAGCCTACCATCTGAACTATCAATTTAAAGAGGCCATCGAAAATTATAACGCTTTTGTTCAACTAGCTTCGGCAAAACAGGTTAAAGAGCTGAATGTCAGCAAACTGATTGAAATGTGCCAAAATGGTTTGGAGCTGATTAAATATATTAGCGATTTGACGGTTGTTGATAACAGACGTATTAAAAGCGAGAACTACTTTTACTCTTACGATTTAAAAGAATTTGACGGGAAATTAGTTATAAAACCGAAAGAATTAAAAAGTCCGGTCGATAAAAAAGACGAACCGGCAAATATGGTGATATTTTTACCCAATAATTCCAATATCATATATTATGGCAGTTATGGGGCAAATAAGTCAAATGGAAGAGACATCTACAGAATAGAGCGATTAGCTGACGGTAAATGGGGAAAGCCCGAAAATTTGGGAAATGTAATCAACACTCCATTTGACGAAGATTATCCTTTTTTACATGCCGATGGAAAAACATTATATTTTTCTTCAAAAGGACATAATAGCATGGGGGGATACGATATTTTTAAATCTGAATTTGATAGCGCCGCTATGCAATGGTCTAAACCTATTAACTTAGATTTTCCTATCAATACTCCTTACGATGACTATTTATATATCATAGATAAAGATAATTTTTATGCTTTTTTTACCTCAAACCGCGAAACACGCGACAACAACATAACGGTTTATAAAATTCTGGTTGATAAAAATCCTATAAAACGAGAATATAAAGACCTCGAAGAAATCATAAATGTTTCGCGTCTGGAAGTTTCATCATTGGCTGAAATAAAGAAAGCTGAAGAATCGAAGCAAAAAAATCAAACAAAAGAACAAGATGTGATTTTTGCCACGAACGAAAGCAACCATAGCAACATTAATATAAGTCCATATAGTTTTAAGCCCATTTCTTATAGTCCAAACCTAAGCAGTCAGGAAATAGCAAATAATCTTAAAGCTGATAATGAAAAAATTGAAAAAAATGCTAAAGAAATTAAGCGACAAAGTCAATTAGCATACATTGCAGCCAAAGAAAACAATGAAAAAGCTAACCAAAAAAGAAAAGAAGCATACGAAAAAAATGCATCCATTAGAACAATAAACGATCCTGTTGAAGCAGAACAAGCTAAACAAGAAGTATATCAATTGATAAGCGAAGCTGAAGAACTAGAACGGCAAGCCATAACCGCATACAATTTAGCACAAAATTTTGAACAGATAGCCGGCGAAATGAATAAAGACGTTGCAAAGTCTCAAAATTTTATCAATGCCATTGAAAAGCAAGGCGCTGTTGATGAGGCCATTGTAGATGCGGCCAATAAAAATAAAGAACGCTTAGAATTAAGCCAAAACAAATATTCATCACTTCAAAAAGAATTTGAAGATAGAAAAACCTTGCAGAAAAGCAAAGAAAACGAACTTGCTACGTACGAAGAAATGTTTAACAGCACAACCGATAGTATCAATCAATTAGATGAGCAATTAAAAGAACTTGAAGCAAAAATTAACAATTCCAATTCAGAAACGGAAAAAAATCACCTTTCGCTACAAGCCGATGAATTAAATAAACGTTCGGATATACTTGAAGCAAAACAAATAGAAATAGCCGAATTAATAGAAAAATCGAAATTAGATATTGAAAATCTTAACAGCGAAAATCAATTTTTAAAACAATTTGCTGAAAATGCCAAAAATGATACCCGTCCATACGAAGAATTGTCTAAAGAACCCATGGCCAAAGACCAACTAAAAAAAGATATTTTCGAAAAAGAACTATCGGCTGATATAGCCGTAGCACAAACCGTAAAAGAAAAAGTGGGTCAAAAAAACATCGCTAAAAATAAACCAACCAATAAGCAAACAAATAAACAAATAGCACAAAATAACACTACTAATAACAACAAAAATGTAGCAGTAACAAATACATCAACCATACCTAACGATACCATTCAAAAGAATGAATTAGCAACTACAACAAATCAAGCCTCTGCCACCAACTTAATAAAGGGAGTTAACCCTCTGTTACCTAATACAACCGTAACAAATTCAGCTACAGCAGAAAATATCGAAAAAGAACAGTTTAATGTTCAATATTATACGAATGTACTTAATGAGCAACAAAAAAAGTACGAAATAATAAATAATGCCATCACCAAAGCCAAAGATAAAAAGGAAAAACAACTACTTGAGCAACAACGAAATTATTTAGCCGAAGAAATTCAAAATAATAAAAAGTCGTTAAGTCAGTCGCAGCAGAAGCTAAGCGAATATAAAAATACTTTAGCCAACAAAATAGACACTTCTTTAAGTGTGAGCAATGAGGAACTTGTTTTGAAAGCCAGTAAATACGACAATAAATATGAAATCAATTTCTCATTAGCTCAAAAGAAACAGCTTGAACAGGCTCAACAAGAACAGCAAGAAATTAAGAAATTAGAAGAACAATTAAAAAATAATGCAACAGAAATAAAACGCTTGGAGTTGCTAAAATTATCTATTAATAACAATACTGAGCAGAAAAATGTTGAAAATCAAATTGCCGAACTCAATGCTCAACAAACTCAACTATTTAGAGATTATACCAATCGTATAGATAAAACAAATCAAGCAACGGCAGGCATTTATAATCAAGTTTTAACTACGGTAAGAAATTATGATGCCGAAAATTCAAATGTAAAAACAGCAGGATTAGTGGAAAAAGAAATAGAAGCGTTAAATGATAAATCTGCTCAATTAAAAAAAGAAGCATTGCTGATTAATGATTTAAACGAAAAAATAAATCGATATAAGCGAGCAGATATTATTGACCAAATAGCCATTCAAAAACAAAAATACGCCATCGATTTATATGTGTCATCGCGTCAGAATTTAGCTCAAAATTCAAATAACCAACAAACCAATACCAATCCATCCACTCAAACCGAAAAAGCATCCAGTACCGGCAACAGTGTGAGCGTAGAATTGACTCCCGAAGAGAATAAACAAATATCCGAATATCAGGCTCAAAAAGCAAAGGCAGAAACAAAATTACTGCAAGGGAAATCATTATATAAAGAAATTGATGAAAAACGTCAACTTGCAGCAAAAACATATTCAAATGCTAAGAAGAAAGAAATATTAAAGGATGTCGATAAAAAAGAACAAGAGGCTATAGCATTGATTATGGATGCTCACTCTATTTACGAACAAGCAAACGCTGAAAAACATAAAGTTTATCAAAATAAAATAACGCAGCTTTTAGATAACTCCAATGTATTAGAAGATAATAAGTCGATTGCTATCCAATTTTTAAAAGAAGCAGATCTTTATTACAACGAAGCGCAACAAGTTCGATTAAACGGCAAAGCTGCTGCTACCAATGAAGACAAAGTAGCATTATTAAATAAAGCATTGACACTTGAGCAAAAAGCACTCAGCAATCAAGAGTATGCATTGGATGCCATGACCAATGCAGAACCGGTTGAATTTGTGGCAACGAATAACCTGACAAAAATTGACAAATTAGAAGCTCTTGATAAGCAAGTAAATGTAGATGATGTAATCCGAATAAAAACCGAGAGAATCATTTCTAATTTGAATTTAACTGAAGTCGAAAAATCAAAACTTGATGAAGCATTAGCAAAACAGCAAACCATCACACAACTTACAACAGAAGCCGAAAAATACGAAGCCAAGTTAAATCTGGCCAAAGAAATGGCAAAAAATTCGACCAATAAAAATGAAAAGAAAAAGGCCGAAAAATCAATTCCAAAACTCGAAAAAGAATTTTTTAGCCGAAAATTTACTGCAGCTGAACTGACAGAAAATGTAAACGATAATTACTATAAACTCTACGAAGCAAAATTTACCGATATCCGTCCTAAAGACAAATCGGAAGAGGCGAAACAAGGCAAACAACTCGAAAAAAATGCAAATAAAAAGTATATTCAAGCAAAGCAATTACGCGAAAAATCGTTTATTACCGAAAATCCATATATAGCTTACAATTACTTATTGCAAGCGGATTCTATTGAAAAATCTGCCATCGAAGACCAGGAAAAAGCATTTGGTTTATACTTAAAGTTAAAACCACTTGACGACGAAATTAAAGAATATGCAGAAAAACACCCCAAAAAACAATCCATTGATGACCTTATTGTTATTAAAACAACAGCTGATATAACTCCAATCAGCAAAGAGGAATTAGCTCAAATAGAAGAAAAACAATCGAATAAAAACCTTACAACTAATAATATTGTTAATGCAAACAACAACGAAACGGTAGAAGTAAGCAACCATCAAAACGATTCGAATAAGCAAAACAACAACAACGAAACGTTAGAGCTAAATAATAACCAAACGGATTCCAATAATCAAAATAACAACAACGATGTTAATACAAACAAAAATGAAACGGTAGAGGTAAGCAACCATCAAAACGATTCGAATAAACAAAACAACAACGAAACGGTTGAAGTAAATAATGCCAATGAAAACATAAATAAGAACGAAGAAAATAAACATCCTGAAGAAATCGAAACAACAGATAACAATTCAGAAAAAAACAAGAATGAGATACAAGCTACTAATAAAACCGTAAATGTAAATTATACAGAAAACAATACGTCGGTTAGTAATGATAAAATTATTCCGAAAAATATAGTTAGTCCAATGGGCTTTAGTTTTATGCCCCAAAGCCCGTATTCAGAAACGAATCCCATACCAATTAATCCTCCCTTGCCGGAAGGTTTAGTTTTTAAAGTTCAGATAGGTGCATTTAATAGTCCTGTAAAAACGGATGCATTTAATGGATTGTCTCCCGTTTCGGCTGAAAAGTTAGAAGGAAGTAAATATTATCGTTATTTTGTCGGAATGTTTTATTCTGAACCTGCAGCAAATATGGTACGAGATTATGTTCGCCCCATGGGATATAAAGATGCTTTTGTCGTTGCATTTTATAATGGAAAACGTATTACATTGTTTGAAGCACGTCAGTTGATAAAACAAGCAGCATCCCCTGAGTATGAAAAATTAGCGAAAGACGAATCGGCAAAAATTAGTGTTGTTACATCTTTTAATCCGGCTACTCTAGCACAAAACAAACAAGCCAATAATGTAATAACGAATACAACAACTCAACCCGCTTTAGGCAGTTTGGTTAACGAGACAAAGGAACTGTTTTATACTGTTCAAATAGGAGTGTATAAAACACCCGTATCGCATCAGGCCCTTAAAAATTTAACTCCCTTATACGAAGACCATGCGTATAATTTTATTCGCTATTTGGTAGGGAAATTCAATAACCGCAAAGATGCCGATAACGAGAAAAACAAAATTGTTGCACTAGGAATTACAGATGCTTTTGTTTCAGCTTATTTTAAAGGTCAAAAAATTACGTTAGCCGAAGCTGCATCAATAGAAGCAATGAATCCCAATGCCGTTATTTCAAAATCCGAAAAAGTAAATTCGAATGAAATAGCTAATTCAAATAATAATGAAACGACTACAGAGGCAAGTAATGTAGATGTAAATAATCTTTATTATAAAGTTCAAATCGGATCTTTTAAAGATAAAGTTCCATTTGATATTGCGGCTAAGTTTGTTCAAATATCTGGACAATATGGTATTGATCAACAGGTAGAAAATGGTGCAACGATCTATTATGCCGGTAAATTTAAATCATACAATGAAGCGGCTCAATGTAAAAATAATTTAACAGGTCAAGGATTTCCCGATGCTTTTGTCATTGCAACAGATGGTAAGCAAAGGGTGTCTATTAAACAAGCAAAAGAATTGCTTCACCAATAAATTGCTAAATGCGTTTATATATTTGAAAATCAAAATTTAATAAAATTATAATTTTCGTTAAAAAAATTTTTTTTTTCAAAAGTTAATCGTATATTTGTAAAAATTGAAATGTATGAAGACTTCTCCTAAAAAACAGGAAAATATACATATATACAATCGAACAGAACATTGTTTGATATTGCATAACGATTCTAAGAATACGTTTGAATTTATTATTGAATCATTAGTTGATTTATGCCATCACGATCCTTATCAGGCAAGCCAATGTGCCCTTATCGCTCATTATAAAGGTAAATGCGATATTAAAAAAGGCATGTTGGAAGATTTAGAACTTTTAGTTAAAAGTTTTAATAAAAGAGGAATTGTTGTAACGATCGAATAAACAGATAAGGATATCTCCCTATGTTAGGAATTGTTTCTGCTTTAATATTAATAGGTGTTGTTTTAATTATTTTAGAAATTTTAGTTATTCCCGGTACTACGGTTGTTGGTTTTTTAGGTTTAATACTAATGGGAATCGGAGTTTATCTTTCATATACTAAAATTAGTACAACCATAGGACATTATACATTAGCAGCAAGCATTGTTTTTTTTATATTGATACTTGTTATCTCATTACGACCAAAAACATGGAAAAAAGCAATGTTAAACACATCTATTGACAGTACAGTGAACTATATTGGTGATGATAAAAACAAATTCATTGATAAAGAATGTGTTACGCTTACCAGGCTGAATCCTTTTGGTAAAGTTAGTTTTGAAAATGAGTATTATGAAGCCAAGTCATATTACAATATCATAGAACCTAATACGATTGTTGTTATTATTAATGTAGAAGGGAACACTTTAATTGTCAAACCAAAATAAATAAATTATGTTTACAGGAAATGCTTTGATTTTATTTTTATCAGCAATAGGGCTGATTGTTTTGTGGATTTTATTATACTTTGTGCCAATCGGATTGTGGTTTTCAGCTTTGGTTTCCGGAGTTAGAATTTCGTTATTGCAATTAATATTAATGCGTTGGCGTAAAGTTCCTCCAAGAGTTATTGTAAATGCTATGATTGAAGGCACAAAAGCCGGTTTAGTATTAAATAGAAACGAGTTAGAAGCACACTTTTTAGCAGGTGGTCGAGTGGCCCAAGTTGTACATGCCCTAGTTTCTGCAGGTAAAGCAAATATTGATTTGAATTTTAAAATGGCAACAGCAATAGATTTAGCAGGTCGTGATGTGTTTGAAGCTGTTCAAATGTCTGTTAATCCTAAAGTTATCAATACTCCTCCTATTGCAGCCGTTGCAAAAAATGGAATTCAACTTATTGTTAAGGCTCGCGTAACGGTTAGAGCAAACATTAAACAATTAGTAGGTGGTGCCGGCGAAGAAACCATTATTGCCAGAGTTGGCGAGGGAATTGTAACTTCTATTGGTTCAGCTGAATCGCATAAAGCAGTGTTAGAAAATCCTGATTCTATTTCAAAAGTTGTTTTAGCAAAAGGGTTAGATAGTGGTACTGCTTTTGAAATTTTATCCATTGATATTGCAGACATTGATATAGGCAAAAACATTGGAGCTCAATTAATGATGGACCAAGCCGAAGCCGATAAAAATATTGCTCAAGCAAAAGCCGAAGAACGCCGTGCAATGGCTGTTGCCTCTGAACAAGAAATGAAAGCGAAAGCTCAGGAAGCACGAGCAAAGGTAATCGAAGCCGAAGCTGAAATTCCAAAGGCTATTGCTGAAGCTTTTCGCAATGGTAACTTAGGTATCATGGATTATTATCATATAAAAAACATTCAGGCTGATACCAATATGCGAGATTCTTTATCAAAAGGAAATAATATTGATACAAAATAATTTTTTTGTAATTCAAAAAATTTCTATATTTGTGCCCGCATTTGGAGAGGTGGGTGAGTGGCTGAAACCAACAGTTTGCTAAACTGTCGTACTGGGTAACTGGTACCGGGGGTTCGAATCCCCCCCTCTCCGCAAAAACAGGTGGAATAAATTAATAACTCTAAAAACTCATTAACCATGTTTGATTTTGAAAAACTCGATGTTTATCAAGTTGTAAAAGAACAAAACAACAAAGTGTTGACTTTCTTAAAAGGCAATAACCAAATTGATCAATTATTAGCCGATCATTGGAAAAAGGCAAGCTTAAACAGTGTTTTAAATTTAGCTGAAGGAACAGGTCGCAAAAACACTAATGAAAAGAAAGACTTTTTAACGGCTGCTCGTGGTAATATTTTTGAATCAACTACCATTCTTCAAATTATTAAAGATTTAGGCCATATTGACGAAACAACTTACATGGAATATTATGAAGGTTATGAAAAAGCCTCAAAAATGCTCTTGGGAATGTTTCGTAGCTACAACAAACGCGAACAATCATATCAAAGCCAGGAATTTCAAAGCCAAGAAGAGAACTACAATATTTAATGATTTAAAATTTCAGCTTTTCTTTTTATAGGTTCTCAAAAAAAAATCTGCTAATGTTATTCATTAGCAAAATAAAAACGGGGTATATCGCAGTTGGCTAGCGAATCCCGATTTGATCGGGAGGGTCGTTGAATAAGGTTCTGAAAATACTAAACAGCAAAATGGA
>DAOOWN010000078.1:0-13540 GCA_035371305.1 Bacteroidales bacterium | reverse complement strand
GCTAAACCTAATCCTGTTCCGCCAAATGTTTGCTGAATTTCTTTATTTGCCTGACGAAAACGTTCAAAAATAACATCCATATACTCCTGTTTTATACCTATCCCCGTATCTCTTACATAAAACTCTAATTCTTCAGCCTTTATATTTTTTTTAATCCTATAACCAAATTCAATTTCTCCTTTTAATGTAAATTTTAGAGCATTAGAAATAAGATTGGTTAATATTTGAGTTATTTTTGTTTTATCAGTATATACGATAGATTGTAGCTTGTTTAAATCACAATGAGTAGAAATCGTAATATTTTTAACCTTCGCTTGTTCTTTAAATAAGATTGACAATTCCTTGATTAAATCATTAATATTTACTTTGCTTATATTTATTTTTTCTTGATTGGTTTCTATGGATGAAATGGTTAAAATATCAGTAACTACTGAAAGTAACTGTTGAGAGCTATTCTGAATAATCGAAATATAGTTTCTTCGTTTTTCAATTGAAACATCATTTTTCAATAAATTACTAAAGCCAATAATAGCATTCATGGGGGTTCGTATTTCATGCGATAGATTTTGCAAAAAAGCTGTTTTCAACCGATCGCTTTCTTCCGATTTTTCTTTTGCTATAATTAGTTCTTTCTCTGCTTGTTTTATTTCATTAATATCTCTACCTACGCCTATTATTTCAGTAATATTCCCATTTTTATCTAGAATAGCCGTATCGACCCAAGCAAGCCACCGCCATCCATTTTTTGTATATGCACGCTGTTCGATATATACACTATAAGGCGGTTGATTTAATAATTTCATTTTTTCTAGTGTAGATTCAATATCTTCATCATGAACTAGTGGAATAAAAGAATTATTCAATAGTTCTTCCTCGGTCTTCCCAAAAATTTTACAATAACTAGGACTTACGTATAAAAATCGTCCAGATACATCTACTTTGACAATTAAATCTGTTTGATTTTCTACTAATAATCGATATTTTTCTTCGCTTTCTTCAGCTTTTAATTTCGCTTTTTCAAGTTCATTGGTTCTTTCTTTAATTTTTTTTCTTAATAAAAATACGAATAGTAGTGCTATTAAAAATAAAATTACAATCACCGCTATAATCCAAAATACATACTCTGGAAGAAAATTCGAACTATCTTTATCTAACCAGCGATACAAAGCTTTATAATATTCTGAATGTGGATCGTTTTTTAGAATAGAAATATTTTTATCAAATTTTTGTATGAGCAAAGGATATTTGTTTTTTGTAAAAGAGAAAAACAATTCGGATGGTCTAAGTATAATGGCGGTTGACCTAATTTCGTCATTGTAAAGTGTTGAAAAATAAAAAAAACGATCACAAATGATTGCGTCTATTTTTTTCTCTTTTAAGGCTTTAGTTGAGCTTTCATAAGTATCAAACAAAACAATCTGAAGATTAATATTAAATTGTTTCTGAAATTCGTTTTGCAAATATTCTTCTTGTATAGAACCATTAAGTACTCCTATTTTTTTATTTCTCAAATCGCCTAAATGATTTATTTTAGATTTTTCAAGAACATAAACCTCTAACCATGAAGAAAGCAAAAACAGTTTATTAAAAGAATAAATAGAGTCTCGTTCTTTTGAATAAGCCATATCAGGCAACACATCAATTTCACCTTTTTTTAATTTTTCTGACAAGTCAGACCAATCGCCATACACGTATTCTATCTTGATATTTTCATTTTTTGCAATAGCTTGAATAATATCAATAAAAAAACCTTCTGGTTTATTATTTTTATTCATAAAAATCTTAGGAGGGTTATCGTAAACACCAACTTTGATTTTGTTTTGTGAAAACGATAAAAATGTTGTAGCCTGAATAAAAGAAATAAAGATTAATAGTATAAGTTTTTTTATCATTTCTTGTAGCTTTTTATTCAAAATTAGACTATTTATTTAAAAAATAAAATGACGTTAATATTTAAATTTGCAATTCGTAATTTTACACTATCTTTACTAACGTTTTTTTTGTATATTTCATAATTTGTCATGAAGTTTTTTCTAGTTATTTCAGCAATAATAACCATATCAACTTCTTCATTGTTTTCGCAAGATAGAAGTAAAATAAACGAATGGTGGAAAAAATATTCTTTATCCTCAAATGATATTGAAAAAATTGAATTATTAATTGAAAATATCGGTTATGCTTATGAAGATTTCAATCCGGATTCAGCAATTTTAATCTATGAATTGGCAGTTGATATATGCAATAAAAATATTGAAAAACTACTGCCTAGTAATGAAAAATGGGGACTTTTTCAATCATATAAAGCCATTGCAATTCGTTATCAAGGTATTGTAAATCGCTATTTAGGAAATTACGACAAATCCCTGGAACTCTATAATGAATCGGCAAAAATATACCTAACCCTTTTGCCAAACTGTACCATATATAATGGTTGTCTTGATTACAAACAATCACTTGCAGGTTGTTACAACAACATTGGCGTAGTATATAAAAGTCAAGGGGCTTATGATAAAGCGGCAGAATATCTAATTAAGTCAATGTATGTGTTTAAAGAAATGATAAACTCCAATGATAGTATAACATCGACAAATGGAAAATATGGCTTTGCAGGATGCTGCAATAATATTGGCCTTTTATATACACAGCAAGGACTATATGAAAAAGCAGAATATTACTTAAAACAATCGTTAAAAGTGCGGGATAGCTTAAAAGATCGTTTTGGAATTGCCCAATGCTACAATAACATAGGAGAAGTACATTTAAATAGATTATACTTAAAAATAAATGACGAACAAAAAAAAGAAGAATTTGAAACATCACTACAATACTTTAATAAAGCTATAGAAATTTATAAAGAACTTTCAGAAGACAAGAAAAATATACAAGACAACTATTATGCACGTAGAGGAATAACAGACTGTCTTGGAAACATTGGAGTTCTTTATAAAGAATCGCAACATTTTTACGAAGCAATTGAAATGTATAAACAATCTTTAATAATTCGCAACGAAATAGGAGATAAACAAGGAATTTCATCAGAATACTGCAACCTGGGATTATTATATCTCAGCTTAGTTGACCAAAATCCTAATGACTCCATTGCTAAATTTATGGCAAAAGGATGTGCCGAAAAAGCATTTCAGTTTGCAGATGAGATTGGCGCAATTGAAGAAAAAAAAGATGCTTTACGAATCTTGGCTCTCGTTAATATAAGCCTCCATCGCTATAAAAAAGCCGAAGAATATTTCACTCAATTAATTAATCAAGACTATAAAGACATTTTGCTCAATTTCTCATTTATTACCGAAAAAGAAAAAGAGGAATATTTTAAAACTTTATCAACAGACTTTTCAGAATTCTATTCATTTGCAAATAAACGAAATAAAACAAATCCTTCTATAATAGGGGAAGTTTACAACAACGTAGTAAGAACAAAAGGTCTTTTGTTAAAGTCAAGTACAGCAATGAGACAAGCTATTTTTAATAGTAAAGATAAAGAACTTATTGAACAATATAAGCAATGGAACGAAATTAAAAAAGACATATCAAAATTATGCAATTCAGATAAGACAAACAGAGATGAAAACATTAAAATTTTAGAGTCAAAAGCCGATTCATTAGAGCAGATACTGGTAAAAAAATCAAAGTTCTTTAACGACTTTGAAAAATTACAAGGAATAACATGGAAATCAATAATGGCAAATTTAAAAACCGATGAAGCTGTTGTAGAATTTCTTAGATTTAACAAAAAAGGCCAAAAGTATAGCAACTTCTCCGACACCATTGTTTATTGCGCAATTATTATTCGTTCGGGAATGACTTATCCATTAATGATTCAGCTTTTCACTGAAGAAAAATTAAACAGTCTAATAAGCATAAAATCAACCAATAAGTTAACAAACATAAATAATCTTTATAAACAAAGACAAAAAGGATTATATGAATTAATCTGGAAGCCCATAGAAGATGAGCTTGGAAATGCAAAAAAAATATATTTCTCACCCGATGGATTGCTTCATAAAATAAGTTTTCAAGCAATTGAAGTTAAGAACAATATATATCTATCAGACATATATGAACTTCAACAGTACAGCAGCACATCATCCATTGCCATTTCAAATACAGAAGAATCATTTTCAATTAAGAAAACAACAACCACCATTTTTGGAGGTATTGATTACAATTTAGATTCCAATAAAAAACCTGAAATATGGAATTATCTTTATGGAACATTTATAGAAGCTAAAATAATTGATTCTTTATTAAAAAAAGAAAAAGCGAATACCCACATTTATACCGATAAAAATGCAACTGAAAATAACTTAAAAAAAATTGCAAATAACAGCCAAATTCTGCATTTAGCTACTCATGGCTTTTTCTTCCCTGATCCTAATATAAATCAGAATAATGCTGAAAGCAGCATAATTGTTGAAAATAAAAACATTTCTTTTAGGGGCTTGAATAATAGTTTTGGAATGTGGAAATTTGTAACAAATACAAATCCCCTCATGCGATCTGGACTTATTCTTGCCGGTGCAAACAAAGTTTGGAATGAAGAAAAAATCGACAATATTGAAGATGGGATACTTACGGCACAAGAAGTAACAGCACTTGATTTGCATAACACTAAACTTGTTGTTCTCTCTGCTTGTGAAACGGGCTTAGGAGATATTCGCGAAAGCGAAGGCGTTTATGGTTTGCAAAGAGCCTTTAAAATGGCCGGAGCCAAATATATTATAATGAGCCTGTGGCAGGTTTCGGATAAAGAAACGGTTGAATTTATGGAACGTTTTTATAAACAATTGCTAAAAATTAAAAATATTCGTCAGGCTTTTGCGCTAACCCAAAAAGAGATGCGTCAAAAATATTCTCCTTACTTTTGGGCAGCGTTTGTACTGATTGAATAAATATTTGTATATTTGAACTATAATAATTACAAATTATCGTATGATAAAAGCAATATGTTTTTTGCTTTTTATATCAACCCTTATCATTACTTCGTGTAAAAAAGAAGAAGGACGCTTTTTTCTACGGATTATACCGCCTGCAGACAGCACTATCAGTTCGTTAACCGTTTCGGATGCCCAAAAGACTATTCAGGCAGATAGCAATTACTATCCTGTTGAAAAATATCTTAAAATTAATTACGAACTACATCAAGCAATAAAGTACGAAATAAAAGATTGGACAAGTTCAATCCCTTATAATCAGTACACATACGAAGATGTTACAATCAACGAATATCTTGGCGAATTTGAAAAAGGAGAAAAAGACAAATACTATACTTTAATCATTTCATATAGAATTGACAAGGGCGAACCCATTTTAAACACCTACGCCAATCCATCTTACTATTTCTATGCTTACGACTATTACGACGAATCGAAATTAACATGGACGGAAAATCCATGAATTAATAACAGTTGAATAACGAATGATGAATGTTAAAGTTAAAATATGACCATTAAAAAGTACGATATTGAAGAACGATTGATAGATTTTTCTGTGAATATTATAACTTTTATCGAAAAACTTCCAAACACCAAATCTGCCCATCATTTAGGAAATCAATTACTGAGATCCGGCACATCCCCGGCTTTAAATTATGGAGAAGCAAAAAGTGCTGAATCAAAAAATGATTTTATACATAAAATGAAAATCTGCCTGAAAGAGCTAAGGGAAACTTATGTGTGCCTAAAAATTATGGAAAGAGTTAAGGATTTAAAAAATGAAGACCAAATTAAACAACTTATTAACGAAAGCAATGAATTAATATCAATCTTTGTAAAAAGCGTTGAAACTGCTCAAATGAAACAGGTTAAACATTAAAATGAAGTTTTATATAAATCATATTGGCATAAAAAAAGCACTTCAAAATTTGAATTTTAAATTACTTCTTACTTCGTTGTTCAATATTTGTTATTCCTCCTTCAAAACACTTCTTACTTCGTTGTTTAATATTCCTTATTCCTCCTTCAAAACACTTCTTACTTCGTTGTTCAATATTCGTTATTCCTCCTTCAAAACACTTCTTACTTCGTTGTTCAATATTCAATATTCTTCCTTCAACTTTCTTCGTTATTCAAAGTTCCTCATTTTATCTGTTCTTTTCTTCTTTTCATTTAATGCTCATACCCAAAACTATCGTTTGTCCGTTACAAGTTCCAATGCATACTTTTCAGATTTTAATAAACATTCGGTGCTGTTTTCAGGATATTCGGCAAGCTATTTTATGCTAAACAATCGATTTGGCTTCGGAGTAACGTATTGTCATTATTTTCCGAAGACATATTATGGTCAGGTTGGGTTTTATGATTTTACTGCAGATAAAATTACCAAAGCCATTCCCGTGTATGCAAAAGGCAGTGCCAATTCTTTTTCGTTTGGTATAAGCTTTGACTTTTTGCGGTTAAAATCAGAAAAATTCAAATCGGCAGTTCTCGCGGGATTATCATTATTTGACCACATCGGAGAAATAGACAACGAACCTTTTCTTAGTGTTTACGGATCTTCGGACAATGTTTCCGTCAGCAGTGGTTGTTTCTATGCCGGCGCTCTTTTTATTTATAAAATCGGATATGTCCCTGTTCAATTGTCCATAAAAAGACAATTTTCCATTGATAAACAAAAATACAGCGATTTTAAAATTCCGGGTTATTTTGAAATTAACGCGGGTATTTGTTTTCCTATCATTAAAAGTCCTCCACCCACAAAAATCAAAAAAGTAAACTATTAATGAAAATCTGTTTTACCATATTATTTTTGATAACAGTGATGGCTACCCATGCTCAAAAGTGGGAAATTGGGGTTGTTTATTCTCCCTATAGTATAACAAAGCTAACTTTTGACAAACCATATATTATTTTCGACAATTACACATCGCTCATTGCCGGCGATAATAAACAACATGGATATTTTACATGGCTTTCGACCGGAATTTATACACGCTACAACAAACGAAATTATTATGCTCAAGCAGAACTGAATTTCTTTGAAAATAAATTCAAAAAACAACTGCCTGACTGGGACTTAAAAAACAACAATGTTTTTTTTACATACTCATCTGTCGAAATGCCTTGGATAATGGGTTACAAAGTAAATCCATCCGGAATGTTAACGTTTCATATTTTCGCCGGCATTAACCATAAAATAGAACGCTTTAAAACGGTCTTCTTTTCATCCTTATCCTTCACCAATTTTTTTAATGACGACTATAACTCTACACCCGAACAAAACATTGATAAGGAGTGGAGAGATGAACTTATGAAGAAATTCAGTCCCTATTACCTCGATGCTATAGCCGGAATAGGCATTACATATTACGGAACCACCTTAAATATACGATACGAGAGCAATCTTACCGACCTAAACAACGAAAAAAAATACTATAATGCAAACTACAAAAACTTAATGATGATTCGCTTATCTCTAAACATAAAGCTTTACCAACCATGGAAAAGAAAAGAGTAATAACTACAATAATTACGCTGGCAATAGTAATTTTATACTCTTGCTCTAAAGAAACAATCTCAGATAACTTCTCGGCCGGAGTACTTTCAACAGAAGTATATTCGCATACTTTGACTAAAGCCATTGTACGTGTAAGATTTTTTGTTTACAATGCAACTAAAGATAACGGTCTTGTTCGTTTTAAAAGCTCAGACAAACTAAGCATCGTTTATGACAGTCTAAAAAAAATAACCCTTCCCGAACAAAACAACTACTCGGCAGCTTTTATTGTAAGCCAAGGCATTGACCAGGAAGCGAATATGAGCGATTATTTTAAAAACTGCGAAGGAATCATTAGAAAACTGATGCACACCTCGACCCCTAACAATGAGATTATGTTAGTAAAATCGGGAAATCAAAACCATCCTACCGAAATTTTGAGCAATGGTTTAATCCGCGATGCATCGGAATTAGACCAAACCATTGCCGATATTTATAAAAACGGTTACTATATCGCAACAGACACGCTCAACTTACTTAAAACCATTGACTCCACCATAAATTACATGATTGCAAAGGCAAGTTATTCGAATCGCCATATTTTCATTATGGTTTCGCGAAGAAAACGCTTTTGGCAAAATATTGCAATGCCTACGCTAATTAATAAAGCAAAACAAAACAATATTAAAATACATATTATTGAAGACGATTATAATTTCAACACGTGGAGTAATTTAACATTTAGAAAACTCTTGCTTAACTTAAACTCCTGTAATCATGGAATTTATTATGAAAATGCGGTTAAAGAAAATATCGGCAATATTCCTAAACTACTCAATGGGGGCACAGAATGTTACGAAATGCTACTCACATTAAATCCTACTTCATACAGCCTATTTACTTCGGGTAAGTCATATGAATATAATTTTACAATAACTTTATATACAACTCAAGAAAAAAAGGAAATTGAGGTCCCCTTTAATATATACATAGAATGAGCAAATATTTAATTTTCATAATATTCGTCTTAGTTTGCCTATCCGTTGTTTCGCTTAGGGCTCAAAATCCGGAGCTTACTCTTCAAACAGGGCATTCCTCTCAAATTACAGCTTTTTCCTTTAGTTCTGACGGAAAATATTTAGCCAGTGCCGGCAACGATAACATTATTATCCTTTGGGATTTTAAATTAGGCAAACAACTAAAAATACTTAAGGGACATCATAAATCAGTACAATCCATACAATTCTTTCGTCAGAACTATCAGCTTATTTCTGCCGGTGATGATGGGCAATTAATTTGGTGGGATTTATATTCAGGGCAACCAAAGCAAATTATTTCGCTAAATTGTGAAATTAAATCCATTGACATCGACAAACAAGACCATCTACTTATTGCAAATGGTATTTCAAAAGACATATATATTTATAAAATACAAGACAGTCTCGTATTTTATAAATGTATCGAGGCTTGGAACAACGAAGACAGTCTACAATATATTCAGAAGGCATTAAAAAAGGCCAATATGTCGAATACAAATTGGACTTCGAAAAAAGTTGAAGAATTGCGCAAAGATGCTTTAAAACCAGTGCGTTTGGCTTGTCCCTCTTCTATTTTTATCGATAGCGATAACAAAATTATGATTTCTCGTGCATTATTACTACCAAACAACACTTTTTTACTTTGCGACATGAAAGCTGTTTCGCTAATTTCTAATGAAACCAAACCATATCGTAATACAGCCAGAACTATTAAACCCTCGAAAAGCGGAGGCGCCATTGCATGGTCGGGGAAAAAATCGATCATTGTATTATTTGACCCAAAATCTGAAAAAAAACGATTCCAACGACCCGGAAAATTCAGACGGTTTCATTTTACACAAATTGATTTTAATGCCATCGACTCAATTATTGCCGCTGTAAATGAAGATGGAATGATTTATTATTGGAAGTCAAACGGTTATTACTTTCCACCTCAAGAAAATCCGAACAACAACTATACTTCTATTTGTTTTCATCCGCTCCAGAAAAATCTTATCGTTGCCGGAGACGAACGCGGTGAAATTACCCTGATTGATATTTTTTCCGGAAAAACCATAAAAAGATTCGGAAGTGGAATAGACCCCTTATTGCAACTCGCATCCAATGATGAAGGAAACACCTTAGCCGTTTGTGGAAAAAAGAACGTAATCACTACTTTCTCCCTTAAAAACAGAATTACAGTAAGCGGATTGTGCGGGCATAAGAAACAAATCAGCGGTTTTCACTTTTCATCCGATTCTACATTAATTTCTACCGCTTACGACAATAAAATATACAAATGGGACCTCAGTCAAAACCATGCAATAAAATTAAAAGGTAACAGCAATCCGGCTTTGTGGAGCAATATTTTTAATATCCCAATCTATTCTGTCTTTTTAAATACCATAACTTCATACTATTTGTTTAAACGATTTGCTACGGCAAACCAAGAAACACTTGAACACTGCACCATTTCAAACGACAACCATTTGTTTGCTACCGGAGGAAAGGGTTATAAAAAAGGAATTTTATTCAATTGGTTTATACCCAGAATTTTCCCGGTACACATTTACGAAACCGAAACCATGAAGAAAAAAGAAAAAATCGGAGCCCATTATCTTTCTATCGATGCCTTATCGTTTAATTTCAACAACCGCAAACTCGCAACGGCCGGTTTAGATTTTAAAACCGGAATCTCGGACTTACAAAGTACTCGAAAAACATTTTCGGTTTTATCGCTTTTTGTACCAATGCTCGGAATTTACGAAGCCATTAAAGCAGTCTATAGCCGCAATGCTTTTGAAACATATAAAGTAAAAAACTATCGCTACTCTATTTACAATGCGTTGAAAATATGGAATATCGAATCCAATGAATTGCTTAAAACCTACGAATTCCCAAACCCTATTAAAGCCATATCATTTAGTACGCAAAACGACACTTTGCTCATTGCTGACGAAAAATACAACATCACATTACTACAATATAAAAGCGACAGCATTCGGAAAATAACCAACGGGACAGCTCCTTTGCTTTTCAGCGAAAACGGCAAAGCTGTTTTTTACCAAGACCCACAACATCGATTGCATTTATTCGACCTAAAAAAGGATAGCACCGTCGTTCTTTTTAAAGGGCATAATGACTCTATTACCGATATAACCTTACTAAGAAATAGAAATCAAATAGCCACCTCCAGCCTCGATGGTTCTGTAAAAATTTGGGATCTCAAAACCGGAAAAGAGATTGTTACACTATATACCATTAACAATGAAGATTTTATCATTAAAACACCCGATTATTATTACTATGCTACCAAAAATGCAAAAAAAGAAATCGGCTTTACTTTTGGCATCAAATTCTACCCATTCGAACAATTTGATTTACAATATAACCGACCCGACATTGTTTTATCACGCTTAGGTACTGCCAGCCCCGATATGATTAACGCATTGAAATTAGCATATAAGAAACGACTACAACGAAGCGGATTTAACGAAGAAATGTTTTCTGAAGACTTTCACTTACCTGAAATTCAAATAGTAAACGAAAATAACATTCTACCAAACCAAAAGCAAGAATACGTAACAATTGATATCAACGCTTTCGACTCGAAGTATTTACTCGATAGAATTCTTATTTGGATAAATGATGTCCCCATTTTTGGTTATAATGGCATAAATATCAGAGATTTAAAAACAAACTCCGTACATAAATCGTTTCAACTTCATTTAACTGAAGGGCTCAACGTTATTAAAATTTCGTGCATGAATGAAAAAGGTGTTGAAAGCCTTAAAGAAACGATAGAAGTAATTTACACTCCCGAAAAACATACAAAGCCATCATTATACATCGTAACAATTGGAGCATCTGAATACAGCAATACTGAATGGAATTTAAAATATGCAGCCAAAGACGCTAACGACATTGTAACCATTTTTGATAACCAAAAGCAATATTACAATAGTGTAAATGTCATCACCTTGCTTAATAAAGAAGTAACGATCGAAAATATTGACAAACTAAAAAACACCTTAAAACAAAGCCATGTTAACGACAAAGTATTAATTTTTTACGCCGGACATGGTTTATTAGACGAAAACTATAATTATTACCTCGGAACCTACGATATTAATTTTAATCATCCTTCTGAAAAAGGCTTGCCATACGAAATGCTCAATACATTGCTCGATTCCATCCCTGCCCGCGAAAAACTTCTTTTGATAGATGCCTGCCATTCAGGCGAGGTTGACCAAGACGAAGTTCAACCCATAACTGCTCAAGTTGCCGAAAGCAAAGAAATAACCTTTAGAGGTGCCAAACCACGAGGATTTAACAGCAATCATACATTAAGTTACAACAATTCATTTGAGTTGATGAAAGAGTTATTCTCGGATCTTCGCAACGGCACCGGGGCTATTGTTATTTCGTCTGCCGGTGGCGGCGAATTTGCTTATGAGGGCGAGCAATGGAAAAACGGAGTTTTCACTTATTCACTTAGACAAGCATTACTATCGGGACTCGCCGATAAAAATCACGACCAACAAATTACCGTTTCAGAACTTCAAAATTTTGTAATTCAAAACGTACTAAAGCTCACTGATGGCAAGCAAAAGCCCACTATGAGACAAGAAAACATAGAAAATGATTTTGTAATTTGGAAGAAATAACGCCATTGTAGTAACTCGTACCAAAAGCAAAACGAATCTCTTCCGCAACTATAAAATAACGAGTTGAAGTATTAATCTACATTGTCGTGCAAGTAGGGGTTATTTTGTTTTAGAATAAAATTTTTATTATTCGAAATGGTTATATTTGAAGGAGAGGAACTCATGGGATTATTGTCATTACTCATATTCAATTTTTTACGAAGGTATGCGGGTGTTTTCTCTAAATCATCCACCATATCGTTGTTGTTTAAATCGAGTGTTACTTGTTCTTTATCTTTATTGCTAACAATAGTTTGAGGGTGTTCTTCAACGACATCGTTTTCAAATGAAAGCTCTTGTTGTTCAGTGTTCAGTACATGAATTTTCTTTTCCTTAGGCAAAGTTTGTTCGTTGTGTCTTTCATCGCTAATAGTGTGCTTTATTTTGGGGTTTTCGGTCGGTATAAAATTATTCGTTCCAAAACCGGTAGCAATAATGGTTACTACAACTTTTTCGCCTATAGCCGGATTTTTGCCCACGCCAAAAATAATATCAGAGTTGTTACCAGCTGCAGCTTGCAGGAACTCTGTTATTTGTGATATCTCGTCCATGGTAACTTCGGGTTCTCCGCAGGTAATATTGAGTAAAATGTCTTTAGCACCACGTATATCGCTGTTGTTCAACAAAGGAGAATCAAGTGCTTGTTTAATGGCATTGATTGCTCTGTCTTCGCCTTCAGCAGAACCACTTCCCATAATGGACACACCACTATCGGTCATAACCGCTTTAACATCGGCAAAATCAACATTAACATGTCCGGGCAGCGTTATAATTTCGGCAATTCCTTTGGCTGCGGTTGCCAACACATCGTCAGCTTTAGAAAACGCCATGCTGTATTGCAAATCGCCATATATTTCGCGCAACTTTTGATTGTTGATTATGAGCAACGAATCGACATAATCTTTAATTTCACGAATACCTTCTATTGCCTGATTAAAGCGTTTTCTGCCTTCGAATTCAAAGGGCAAGGTAACGATGGCAACAGTTAAAATGCCCATTTCTTTGGCAGTTTTAGCAATAATGGGAGCAGCTCCGGTGCCGGTACCGCCACCCATTCCGGCTGTAACAAAAACCATTTTGGTGTTGTTTGAAAGAACTTCCGTAATTTGGTCAATACTTTCAATAGCAGCCTGTCGGCCAATTTCGGGCTTACTTCCGGCACCTAATCCCTCCGTTAGTGTTTGACCCAGCTGAACTTTAATTGGAACAGGGCTCTTAGCTAACGCCTGAATATCGGTATTACAAATTACAAAGTCCACATTGTTGATGCCTAAATTATACATATAATTTACGGCATTGCTTCCACCACCCCCTACACCAATTACTTTGATGATGGATGACTTATCTTTTAACATTTCGAACTTCATA
>DAOOWN010000077.1:0-14546 GCA_035371305.1 Bacteroidales bacterium | reverse complement strand
TACATTTTTTTTGAAAAAACGAATGTTTAGCCGATTTTTTTATTCTGCATAAAAAGAATTAGGTTTGTATATTAATTTTGCATTTTTAATCGTTACACGTAATTATGGCAAAAATAGTATTTACTGTTTTAATTTTTTTAATAAGCATCGGTTCCATGCTTTCTCAAAATGTGGGGCAGCCAGGCAATGATAGTATTGTAAATTACACGGATATTCAGGGAAACAAACAAGGAAAATGGATAAAAAAATATGAAAAAGATAAAATTGCCTATATTGGATATTTTAAAAACAACAAGTTAGTTGGAAATTATAAACGTTGGTATTACTCGGGTGCGTTAAAAGCAGACATAAATTATAATAAAGATGGCTCCGTCGGATATGCAAAACTTTTCTGGGACGATGGGAAATTAATGGCAAAAGGCAAATATGTAAATCAAAATATCAAAGATAGTATTTGGGAATATTACGCAACCGATGGGATATTAATGCTTAAAGAATCATACAAAAATGGCGTTTTAGATGGTAATACTTCTGCTTACTATAGAAATGGACAACGTTCAAAATTAGCTCCGTATTCCAATGGCAAATTAAACGGCGTTTATAAAGAATACTGGGAAGAATCCGGCATTACACGACTTGAAATTTATTACAAAGATGGGGTTCGCTATGGTGCTATTAATGTTTATTATGAAAACGGAAAGCCATACCTGCAAGGTAATTATTTTTGTGATTTACCTCATGGCAAATGGACTGTTTTTTTTAAAGATGGTAAAATTGAAAAAGAATTGGAATATTATCATGGTAAATTAAAAAATGAAGACAAGTACAACGAAGCGTTTAAACAGCAAATGAAAAAATGGGAGCAGATGAAAGGTAAAATACCCGAACCGTCGGATGAAGATTTTTTTAGTCCCAAACAAAAAAGCCAACAACCAAATAATGAATACTAGGGTTTTAGTCTGTATTAGCGGTGGTATAGATAGCTCGCTTTCTACATTACTGTTAAAGGAACAAGGTTATGAAGTGGTAGCAGCAACTTTCAGAGTTTATGATTCTATTCAAGAAAGCTGTATGGATAAAATGAAAGGTTGCTGTAGTATAGAAACCATTGCCGAAGCGAAATATTTTGCAGAAAAACAAGGTATTGAACATCATATTCTCGATTACCGCAACTATTTTGAAAAAACAGTAATTCAGAATTTTATCAGCGAATACATGCAAGGGCATACTCCCAATCCATGTGTACTATGCAACGCACATATAAAATGGGGTAAGGTGCTTGAGTTTGCCGATTCAATTAATTGCCAATTTATTGCCACAGGGCATTATGCTAGAGTTATTGATAAAAATAATCGGTTCGCACTTGCAAAAGGTAGAGATGAACACAAAGATCAAAGTTACTTTTTATGGATGTTAACTCAGCAACAGCTTTCACGAACCATTTTCCCACTGGGTGAACTAACAAAAGACCAAGTAAAGCAAATGGCATTGCAACGAGGATATGTGAAATTAGCTGAAAAACGCGAAAGCCAAGAGATTTGTTTTGTTCCAAATAATGATTACAGAGACTTTTTAAATCATCATGCTGAGCAAACGAAGCAAGAAATAAGAAAAGGTAATTTTGTAACCGCAGATGGCAAAATTGTAGGACAACATAATGGAATAGCCTTTTATACCATAGGACAACGAAAAGGATTGGGAGTTGCACTCGGCGAACCCTATTACATTGTTGAAATTCGCAAAGAAACAAATGAAATTGTCTTGGGTAAATACGAACAATTAGAAACAAAAAGCTTTAATGTCGGGTATTTGAATATGATTTCAATTCCTGAATTTATAGATGGTATAGAAGTACAGGTAAAAGTTCGTTATAGAACCCCTGCTATAAAAGCTAAGGTTTTCATAGTAAATGAAAAAACTGTAAGACTCGAAGCCATCGATAAAATTTATGCCGTAACGCCCGGTCAATCAGCCGTTTTTTATAATAACGACGAAGTTTTAGCAGGTGGAATAATTATACAATGATTAAAAAAGTATCCTTTTTCATACTGATTTCTTTAATTTTTAGTTCATTTTTTATTAAAAAAATCGATTATAACAAGTCCTATAGTTATGCCTTGTATGCCACAAACGGTGCCTTGTTGGATGCTAAGGTATCTAATGATGGGCAATGGCGTTTTATGTTATCCAGCGATACTTTACCCGAAAAGCTGGTGAAATCACTGATTGTATTTGAAGATATTCGCTACCCGTTACATCATGGTGTTGATGTTTGGGCAATGATAAGAGCGTTTTATTTAAATGTGAAAAATAAAAAAATAATCAGTGGTGGAAGTACCATAACCATGCAAGTCGCCCGTTTGTATTTTAATTCAAAAGAGCGAAGTGTGATTCAAAAAATTAAAGAAATGGCTTTTGCATTGATTTTAGAACAACGAATGTCAAAGACTGAAATTATTAAGCTATATTTGGAAAATGCACCATTTGGCGGTAATGTTATAGGTGCTGAAGCAGCTTCGTGGCGATATTTCGGACGTCCGCTAAAAACATTATCTTGGGCTGAAAATGCTATGTTGGCTGTCATTCCAAACAATCCCGCCAATGTAAACCTGTTAAAAAATCGAAATAAACTCAAAGAAAAACGAAATCTTTTACTAAAAAAACTATACCATTTTAATATTATTGATAAACAAACCTATGAATTAAGTTTGGAAGAAGATATTCCTGAGATTACAATAGATTATCCGCACAATGCTCCACATCTTTTGCAATTTCTTATTTCTAAGTACCCCAATTCTTATGTTTTACATTCTACCGTCAACGAAAATTTACAAATAGAAACGTACCAAATTTTAAAGCGATATAAAAAAGATTTCAATGCCAACAATATACGCAATGCCGCCACGATGATAGTGAATATTCATACGGGCAACATTTTAGCTTATATTGGTAATTATCATGAGAAAGGGAGCCACACGGATGCTTTTTCAGTTAATATAATAGAGTCGAAACGTAGCGGAGGAAGCATTTTAAAACCTTTTTTATATGCTACCATGCTCGACAACGGAGAGCTATTGCCTGATATGCTAATACCCGATGTGCCCACGCAAATTGGCAGTTATGCACCCAAAAACTTTAATAGGGGATACGATGGAGCAGTTCGCGCCCATAGTGCATTAGCTCGTTCTTTGAATGTGCCGGCTGTAAAAATGTTACAATGGTATGGTATTCAGCGATTTATTGATTTGCTAAGAAAAATGGGATTTACAACCATCAATCATTCGCAGGATTATTATGGTCTTTCGCTGATTTTAGGCGGCTGCGAAATAAAAATGAGCGAATTGGCACGAGCATATTCAATCATGGCAAATAGTATAGAAGATGATAAAAAACAAGCCTTTCAATGGGCATATATCAAAGATAAAAATGAGGCTGTGCAGAATGATTTTCCGATAGGTAAAGCAGCTTCTTATCTTACTATTCAAGCTATGGTTGATGTTGAACGACCTACCGACGAGAAATATTGGTATTTGTTTAAAACAAAACAAAAAATTGCTTGGAAAACCGGAACAAGTTTCGGATTTCGCGATGCATGGGCAATAGGAATGAATACCGATTATTTTGTTGCTGTTTGGGTAGGAAATGCCAACGGAGAGGGAAGTGCTGAGTTAACAGGAATTAAAAAAGCTGCGCCCATTTTGTTTGATATTTTTTCGCTTTTGCCGTCAGTTAAATATTGGTATTCTGCTCCATACGACCAGTTGCAATTGGTGAATGTATGTGAACAAAGTGGATATCCTGCTTCTCCCTTGTGTAAAGATAAGGTTTCGTGCATATGTCCAAAAACAAATATCAAAGTCAGAACGTGTCCTTATCATCATGAAGTATTTTTGGACACTTCGTTGCAATATCGAGTTCACAGCGATTGCGAATCCGTTCAAAATATGGTAAAAAAAACGTTTTTTATCCTGCCCCCAACAATGGAGTATTATTACAAAAAAAGATATCCATGGTACCGTTCTTTGCCTCCATATAGAGCCGATTGCGAACAAAAAAATCAAGAATCAAAGCAAAATATTGAGCTGGTTTATCCTCAACAATTTACAAATGTATTTATTCCACGCAATCTTGATGGAAGCAATAGCAGCATTTTACTCGAAATAAACCACCGTTTTCCTCAAACTATGGTATTTTGGTATTTAGATGGAACTTTTATAGGACAAACTCAGGGCAAACATCAAATGCCGATTGTAACATCTATGGGAAAACACATTTTAACCGTTCAGGATGAGTTTGGCGAAAGTAAACAAATTGAATTTAATGTTTTGAATCAAAATCCATAATGGCATAAAGTTTGAAATAAAAAGCACCCAAAATGAAAAAAAAAAATATTCTATGAAAGCATTGTTCTTTTTAATGATTTTTGTGAGTACTACTTTTGCTATTGCCCAAAAGCAAGTATTTACAACAAGTATAACTAAAAATTTTGAAGTTAGTCCATTAACCCAATTTTCATTGTCAAATTTTAATGGCGATATCGATGTAGAACTTTGGACAAAAAATGAGGTAGAGGTAAATGTGGTTTTTGAAGTAAATACACCAAAAGTCAATAAATCCAGTATTTATTTACAAGCTTTTTCGTTAAACATAAATAACGATTCTGCAAAAAATATTTTCATTTCTTCGAATATTAATAAAAATTATCTGGATAATTCATTCAACAATGGTCGTTCCGATTACCGAATCAACTATCATTTAAAAATACCGGTTTATTTGAATGCCTCATTTAAAAACAAATATGGAGACATACACTTACCCGAAATGTCAGGTTCGGTATTCGTAAAATTGTCTTATGGTAAGCTTACTGCTTCTAATTTCACTGCTGACGAGACAAAGCAAATCTCACATTTTGATTTACGTTATGCTTCGATGACGGTGAATAAAGCAAATTGGTTAGATGTTGAGGCTGATTACAGCGTAGTAAAAGTAAACGAAGTTAAAGCGATTACTCTCAATTCGTCATATTCAGACATAACAATAAATGATGTCTTTTCAGCTACATTAAAATCACGATACGATAAAATTAATTTTGGTAATATGTCTAAACTTAACATCAACATGAATTATTCTAAACTTACCATTAAATTTTTAAAAACGGATATTCAATGTGTTGCAAGATATTCTCCTCTTACTATTTTAGATTTATACGAAAATTTCTCCAATGTTTGGTTTGATTTAAGTTATTCCGATGCAACTGTTTATATCAATAATCTTGCATGCTTTAACATAAATTCAGATGTGGAATACGGAAAAACGTATTTGCCCAAAAGAAGTAATGTGAACAATTACATAAGTCCGGTATCATTTAAAACCAATGGTACAGTAGGATGTATTACAGGAGCAACTGTGGACTTTTCGGTAAAGGCAAAATATAGCGATATTAATATTATTGAACATTAATTGAAAGCGCCTTAAAAAGGATTTCAATCGGATGAAAAGCTGTTACTCCGGTTCCATCTTTTATTTGTTGGCGGCAGCTTGTTCCGTTAGCAACAATTATAGTTCCCGGTTTTGCATTTCTTACAGCAGGGAATAAAATCATTTCTCCGATTTTCATTGAAAGTTCATAATGTTCTTTTTCGAAACCGAAACTTCCTGCCATGCCACAACAACCGCTTGGTATTTCAGTAATAGTAAAATGCTCCGGTATGCTCAACACCTCAATAATGGTTTGTTTATTGGCGATTGCTTTAAATTGACAATGAACATGGACCAAAATATCTTGTTCTTTAGTGGTAAATTGTTCGCGTTTAATAGAACCGGCTTTAAATTCTTTCAGAATAAATTCTTCAATCGTCATTACTTGTTTAGATAGTTGCTTAGCGAGAGGACGATGAAAATCATCTGTAAATTCAAGATATTCATCGCGAAAACTCAGAATAGAGGAGGGTTCAATCCCGATAATAACAGAATCCGGAGCAACGATAGAAGACAGTATATCAATATTTTTATGAGCTATTTTTTTGGCTTTCTTTACCAAGCCTTTTGAAATGTATGTTCTACCACTCTCTAACACAGGCAAAACGTTAACTGAATATCCCAAGTTTTCGAGCAATAAAACCGCATATATTCCAAGTTCACTATCTATAAAGTTGGTAAATTCGTCATTGAAAATATACACATCTGTTTTTCCTTTTTTTATACTATTTTTTTTCGACCATTTTTGAAACGAATGCTTAGATAATAATGGGAAATTTCTGTTTGAAGCGATCCTTAATGAAGATTTTAAAATTCCATTTGTTATTTTGTTGCTCAATACAAAGTTGGTTATCGGTTTTATCCACCTACCAATTTTATAAAGTTTTGTAATATTGGCAACAACTATACTTCGCAATGGGATTCGGTGGTTTTCATAATAGTGCTGTAGAAATTCTGCTTTAAACTTTGCCATATCAACATTTGACGGGCATTCTGTTTTACAACCTTTGCACGAAAGACACAAATCCAGAATTTCATAAAGTTCCTTGCTTTTATATGGATTTTCATGTGAACTGATTATTTCTCTGAGCATATTGGCACGAGCTCTTGTAGTATTTTTCTCATGCTTGGTAGCCATATAACTTGGACACATGGTTCCTCCAATAAGAGATGATTTTCTGCAATCGGCTGAACCGTTGCATTTTTCAATAGCTGAAAGAAAGCTTCCATCCTTAGAAAAGTCAAAAAAGGTGTTGGTTTCTTGGTAACGATACTCATCATGATAACGCAACGATGAATCCATGGGTGGAGTATTCACAATTTTACCCGGATTATAAATATTGTGCGGATCCCAAGTGTATTTTATCTGTTTTAGTAGTTCATATATCTCATTACCAAACATAAAAGGAATAAATTCTCCGCGAAGTCTCCCGTCTCCGTGTTCTCCGCTTAAGGAGCCTTTATATTTTTTTACAAGTTTTGCCGTTTCTTCGGCCACTTGCCTAAAAAGTTTTTTATCGTTTTTTGATTTTAAATCTAATACAGGTCTCAAATGTATTTCTCCGGTGCCGATATGGGCATAATATACGCATGATAAGCCAAGTTGTTGTAGCATTTGTTCCATATCGTGCATGTAGCTTTCAAGAAATTCGGGGTGTACAGCCGTATCTTCTATAACGGCAACAGGTTTTCGCGAGCCTTCCATGTTACTCAAAACACCAAGCCCTGCCTTTCGTAGATTCCAAACTTTTGACGTATCTTTCCCTTTAACTAAGGGATAAGCGTAACCTAATGAATTTGACTTAAGTTCATTAATGAGCCACTGACTTTTTTGTTGTATCGTATCAAATGTATCTGCAACAAATTCAACGATAAGTATTGCTGCCGGATCGCCTTCAACAAAAAAACGATTTTTTTGTTGTTCAACATTGGCAGAAGCCAATTTAAGAATAGTATTATCCATTAATTCTACTGATGTAGGCTGATGTTTCAATGCTACTAAATTTGCTTTGAAAGCATCGGATAAACTATCTAAATGTACACACAAAAGCCCTACGCATGAAGGAGGAAGCGGTACTAAATTTAATTTTGCTTCTGTTATGAAAAATAATGTTCCTTCGCTTCCTGCAATAAGTTTGCAAAAGTTAAATGGCTCTGAGCTATTTTTATTGAAAATTTCAGATTCTAAAAGCAAGTCTATTGCATACCCCATATTTCTTCGTTTTAAACGCGAATCGGGGTAGCTTTCTTTTATAATATTCTGAATATTAGCATCTTCAAGCAATGATTTAGTAAATGAATAAATGCGTCCTTCTGTAGTTGAAAGTTTACATTTATCTTGGAATTCTTGATTGGTAATGTTTTTAAATGTAACGAAACTACCATCTGCAAGAAAACCGCTTACTTCTAATAAATGATCGCGTGTACTGCCATAAATCAACGAACGAGCTCCGCATGAATTATTGCCAATCATTCCTCCTATAGTACACCTGTTTGATGTGGAAGTTTCGGGTCCGAAAAAAAGTTTATACGGTGCGAGTTGTTTATTCAACTCATCCAAAATAACTCCCGGTTGAACTCTAACCCATTGCTCTTTTTCGTTTATTTCCAATATTTGATTCAGGTGCTTGGATATATCGACAACTATGCCTTTCCCGACGACTTGTCCGGCTAATGAAGTACCTGCACCACGAGGGATAAGCGACTTCTTGTTTTGTTTTGCCCATTCAATCAGCAAAAGAATATCGTTGGCATCTTTAGGATATACTACAGCATGAGGTAGTTCTCTATAAACTGATGCATCGGTTGCATAGATGGTTCGATATGTTAAGGAATCAAACCATTCTCCTTTAAACTCATTTTCAAATTTGGTGAGCATGAGATTTTTTTGCAAAGTAAACGATTTTATACTATAATCATGAAAAAAAGTAGCGTAGAAAGAAAAAAATATGTGTGTATGGTATTATATAATTTAGCCATAGTAGATAAGCGGATATTGCATTATCTTTGCAAAAAAAGAAGCATGGATTTTTTTAAGAATGTAAATTTCGCTGTTACTATTTCTGATAAGGAAGGAAATATTATATACATGAATAATAAATCGAAATTAACTTTCGAGAAAGACAAATCATTAATAGGAAGTAATTTGAAAGATTGCCATAGCACTGTTTCTTGGGAAAAAATTCAAGAGCTGATTTCTAAAAGCGATACAAATGCTTATACGATAGAAAAAAACGGAGTAAAGAAGTTGATTTATCAGACTCCGTGGTATGATGATAATAATAAAGTTGCCGGATTAATAGAGCTATCGTTGGTTATTCCTTTAGAAATGCCGCATTATATCAGAAGATAAATATAATATGTTATGAAAAGAACTGTTTTAATAGGAGGCTTCGTACTTTTTAGTTTTTTAGCTAAAGCGCAAGATACGTTAAGCGTTATGACTTATAATTTGTTGAATTTTGCTAATACAACATCGTATTGCACTTCATCAAACAATGATGTAAATAATAAGATCGCATATTTAAAAACAATAACTTCATACGTTTTACCCGATATTGTTGGTTTTAATGAAATACATGCCAGTAATTCTACTATTCAATTGATTTTAGATAGTATTTTAAACACAAATGGAATAAAAACATACTCAAGGATTCAATACATCAACTCAAGCAATTCGGACATTGTTAGTTCTATTTTTTATAATAATAAAAAGTTAAAGTTTTATTCAACCAATTATATACAAACTGATTTAAGAGATGTAATAATATTAAATTTATATTACAACGGTCAAGAAGTACAGGATCAACATGATACAGTATTTATACGAATAATGCAAGCTCATCTTAAAGCTGGTAGTACAGCAAGCGATCAAGACCAACGAGCACAGGAAACAAACGTTATAATGGGGTACCTAAATAGCTTGGGTAATAGCAAAAATACTCTTTTAATGGGAGATTTTAATGTACAAAGCAGTACTGAAGCTTCCTTTCAAAATTTGATAAACTACAGCAATGTGAATGTAAGATTTTATGACCCTGCAAATAAATTGGGGACATGGAATAATAACTCAAGTTATGCACTCTACCATACTCAAGCTGCTCAACTCAATTCAAATGGATGTACAAGCGGTGGAGGTTTAGACGATCGATTTGATTTTATAATGGCTTCGTTTTCTATTATGAATAATTTGTTCAAAATAAAATATGTTTCCAATTCATATAAGGTGATTGGGCAAGACGGCAATCATTTCAATCAAAGCGTTGATTATTCCACAAATTATTCTGTCCCTTCCAATGTTTTAACTGCATTAGCAAATATGTCCGATCATCTACCTGTTACTTTAAAATTGGCTGTTCAGCAAACACCATATATCGGTTTTTCAGATGCATTGTATCAAAATTTCAAAATTTCTATGGTATCATGGATAGATAATGAGCTTATTCTTAAATTAGAAGGAGAATATTCGGGTAAATTACAAATTGATATTTACGATGTTTTTGGTAAAAAAATAAGTGCATCGAATACCTTTTTAACAAATGACAGGTATTTAATTTCGGTTTCATGTCCAAATGTATCTAAAGGATTGTATTTTATTACATGTAAATTAAATAATCAAATTATTGGTTTAAAGGCAATTCACCAATAAAATTAATATGTTGAATGAGTTGTTTTGTAGAAGTAAAAATATTATTGTAAGTTTGTTCTATAAATTGATACTATGAATTTCTTAATCATTAATATCAAACAGTTGCTTCAAGCCGAAGTTAAACCTAAAAATTATGTTAGCGGGAAGCAAATGGCAAAATTGCCCATTCTTAAAAATGCTTTTTTATACATAGAATCGGGTAGAATTAGAGATTTTGGTAAAATGGAGGATTTATCATCGGGGCGGGAGCGATATTTTACTATGTCCGAAAAAATTATTGATGCATCGGACAAAATAATTCTTCCGACATGGTGCGATTCACATACACATATAGTATATGCCGGTAGCAGAGAGAAAGAATTTGTTGATAAAATAAAAGGATTATCGTATGAAGAAATAGCAAAACGGGGAGGTGGTATTTTAAACAGTGCAGCCTTACTTCAACAAACATCCGAAGATTCACTTTATGAACAAGCATCGCAACGACTCAAAGAAATAATGGCATTAGGAACCGGAGCTGTAGAAATTAAAAGCGGATATGGTTTATCACCTGAAGCTGAAATAAAAATGCTGCGTGTAGTAAAACGATTAAAAGAAAATTTTCCGATAAAAATTAAGTCAACCTTTTTAGGAGCTCATGCTATTCCACCACAATACAAAGAAAATCCCGACGAATATGTTGATATTGTTATTAATGAAATGTTACCTGTAATTGCTGGAGAAGATTTAGCTGATTTTATCGATGTATTTTGCGACAAAGGTTTCTTTAGTCCCGAACAAACCGAACGTATTTTGATGGCCGGAATGAAATATGGTTTGCGTGCAAAAATACATGCTAACGAATTAGACCATTCGGGAGGAATTGAAGTTGGAGTTAAGTACCATGCTCTTTCAGTTGATCATATCGAATACACAAGCGACGACGACATTCAACTTTTGCTGGAATCGGATACGATGCCAACTGTATTGCCCGGCGCTGCTTTCTTTTTAAATATGCCATTAGCTCCGGCTCGCAAAATGATTGATGCTGGTTTACCTGTTGCTTTTGCTTCCGATTACAATCCGGGCTCTTCTCCTTCCGGTAATATGAATTTAGTGTTGTCAATGGCTTGTATTCGTTATAAATTATTGCCCGAAGAAGCCATTAATGCTTGTACCATAAATTCAGCCTATGCTATGGGCGTTTCGGATACACACGGAAGTATTGCTGTGGGCAAGGCAGCCAATTTTATTATTACAAAACCCATTTCTTCTTATGAATTTATCCCTTATAGTTTTGGTAATCATGTAATTGAATCGGTATATATAAATGGCGAATTACAAAAAGAATATGAATAAATTTTATTTTCTATTTATAGTCTCGTTGCTTTTTTTTGCATGCTCGAGCAAGAAAAATATAGTGGAGCAACATGTAAAAAATGTTGATTATGTTGAGAACAGAGGCTTTTTTAGAATTGTTTCGTATAATGTAGAAAATTATTTCGACCCTTTTGATGATAGCTTAAAACAAGATGATGAATTTACTCCTAATGGGGCACGTCATTGGACATGGGAAAAATATAAAGATAAACAGAAAAAAATATATAAAGTAATATCGGCCATCGGTGGTTGGGAAATGCCTGAAATTGTAGGATTCTGTGAAATAGAGAATCGCTTTGTAATGGAAGATTTACTTAAAAGCACACCCTTTAAATGGAGAAATTATGGATTGATTCATAAAGAATCACCCGATAATAGAGGAATAGATGTTGTACTTATTTATCGAAAAGAAAAATTTAGAATTTTATCACAAGCTTTTTTTAAAGTACAATTTCCATGGGATACAACCAAAACAACCCGAGATATATTATACGTAAAAGGTGTTACGCACTTTGAAGATACACTTCATATTTTTATGAATCACTGGCCATCGAGGTTAGGCGGGCAAAGCGAATCGGATCGAAATAGGCAATTTGTGGCTTCTATACTTCGCTCAAAAGTCGATTCGGTATTCAGAACTAATTGGAATGCAAACATTCTTATAATGGGCGATTTTAATGATGAGCCCGACAACTCAAGCATTACAGATGTATTGAGGGCTCAAACTAAGTTCGACCAACCACAACCCGGTGAGTTGTACAATTTAGCTTGGTATATGAAAGAAGTAAAAGGAATGGGAAGTTTAAAGTTTCAAGGTCAATGGGGATTAATAGATCAGCTGATTGTTTCCGGTTCGTTACTGAACAAATCCAATTCAATTTATACAACTCCCGACAATGCCAGAACTTTCAATGCCGATTTTTTGTCGGAAAAAGATGAAGCATTTATCGGTGTAAAACCTTTTAGAACATACGTAGGATTTAAATACAACGGTGGATTTAGCGACCATTATCCAGTTTATATAGACTTTTATAAACCTTAGTCATTGTTCCTTTTTTGTTGCTTTCATTTTGCTTTGTAAAATTTAAAAAATACAGTAATTTTTTTTTAATCAAAAAAAAATGTATCTTTATCACCAAATTTAATTTGTTGGTCAAAGATGATGTCCTCGACAGTAAAGAAAATATTCTTATTCATAATTGTTTTATTGATTACAGATTCTATTTATGCTTATTCGTTCGATACATTGAAATATAAGATATATGTAGATTCTGTATCAAAAATATATTATAGTTCACCCGAGTTGGCTATTAAATTGGGTAAGGAGCTGTACGAATATACAAATAGAATAGGGGATAACGAGAGCAACGAATCGATATTAAATTCTTTATCATTGGCATACTTTTATACCGGCGATAGAAAAGAAAGTTTATTGTACCTTAACATACTTAGGAATATATATACTAAAAAACATGACGACGATAAGCTTTCGTTGGTATTAAACAGAATTGGAGCATTGTATCAAGATTGGTCGCTTCAATCTGAAGCATTAAATTATTTTAACTTGGCATACAAACATGCTATTAAATCAAAAAATCAAGCTCGTATTGGTCAGTGTTACAATAATTTAGGATTAATTAATAAGGACCAGGAAAATTACGATAAAGCTTTTGATTATTTTACTAAAGCAAAAGAGATTTATAGTCAATTAAACGACAAAAAGAACTTAGCTTTTACATTAAATAATATAGGTATCGTATATAAACGAGTAAAAAGCTACGAGAAATCGCTGAATTATTTTAAACAAGCAGCTGAGATAAAGAAAGAATTGGGCGACAATAGAACATTAGCCAATTCATATGGAAATATGGCAGAGGTATATATGGAACTAAACGATTATGCCAATGCCGAAAAATATTATCAAGAAAGTATCATTTTAAGAACCCAAAACAACGACCAGGAAAATTTAATCAAAGACTTATTAGCGTTAAGCAAATTAAATGCTCTGAGTAATAATATAGCCAAAGCAAAGAATTATTTATCTGAAGCTGAAAGAAAAATAACTGTCAATAGTTTACCCGATAATAAGAGGTATTTTTATGAAGTTTCTTCATTGATTTTTGAGAAAACAAATGACGTTAAAAATGCCTTTTTATACTATAAGAAAGCTAAAGAAATAGAAGATTCCACTTTTAACGAGGAGTCGAGACAGAAAGCGATGGAAATTGAATATTTGGTAAATTCTGAACAAAAAGAGCAAGAAATTAATAACCTTCGTTTGGAAAATCAAATTGCAGTAGAAAAAATACGAAAAGAATTATCGACCCGCTACATTTTACTTATTTCGCTCGTGTTAATTTTTGCAGTTTTACTTGTAATTTTTATACGTCTTAAAACAGGCCAAAAAGCTCGTTTAGCAATTGAAGAAAAAAATATACATATTGAAAAAATTAATGAAGAGTTGGTAAGTGTAAATGACGAACTTGAACAAAGAGTAAGAGAAAGAACAGAACTGCTCGAGAAAGAAATGAAAATAAAAGAAGAGACATTGGTGAAGTTAGAAATGGCTTTAAAAAAAGCAGAAGAGTCCAATTACTTAAAAGACGCGTTTTTAACAAATATTAATCACGAAATCAGAACTCCATTAAGTGCCATTGTTGGATTGACCGAGGTTTTGAAAAATAGATTATCGAAAGTTGAAATACCCGATGTAGATAAATATGTGGATGGAATTTCTCAAAGCTGCAATCGACTTTTAAATTTACTTAATAATATTATTGATTTGAGCAGAGTTCAAGCAAACGATATAAAACCTCATATAGAATCATGCAATCCTAATAATTTGATTCGAAAAGTAGGTGATTTGTTTGTTTTCAGAATTAATGAGAAAAAACTGGAATTAACGTATGCACTTGGAGATATAAAACCCATAGCATGCGATAAAGATATGATGTTTAAAGTATTGGTAGATATTCTCGACAATGCAGTAAAATATACCAATAAAGGGAAAATTGAAATTTCATCATTGCTTATTTCAAATGGCAAAGAGGTTGCTATTTCT
>DAOOWN010000076.1:0-14641 GCA_035371305.1 Bacteroidales bacterium | reverse complement strand
AGTATCTTGAGCATATACGGTTATAATGCCGAAGAAAAATAATATTGAAAAAATATATCTCATTGTTTTATGATTTTTGAGATATAAATTTGATTGTCGAGTTCGACTTTCAGAAAATATAACCCTCGCTCAAGTTGCGAAATATCAATCTTATTTTCATTTTTAACCGTTAGAATACGATTACCTATTTCAGAATATAGCGTAATTGTATAGGAGGAATAATTAGGGCTTATCGTTATATTAATGTATGAAGAAGACGGGTTTGGATAAATAGAAAATTCGGCGTTAGTAATATGTTCAATATTATCGGGGCACGAGTTTATTACGCCAACAGCATCTAAATCGAAACCACCCGAGTAAAATGGAGTAGGATAGGGGTCATTGATTATATTGCCTTGCGAGTCGTAGCCGGCATATAGCGAATCGATGGTACCCACCACATCTATAATTTTAACAAATCGAATGTTGCTTTTATTCAAATATTCCTGATCCGGTATATCCGAAATGTCGAAGGGTGTTCCGAACATGGCTTTGTATTTTCCGGCTAAGTTGTTGATTTTTGTTGCATCGACACTGCCAAAGGTTCCGATTTGATTTTCAGTTTGCGTAAGCGAAACAGAAGGGAAACGAAACCAATGAATGCTATCGCTGCTTATTTCAACCCATGCTAATTCGAGAAAACTATCGTTGAAAGCATTTTCAAAAACGGCAAAATCAAAACCTTCTTTATTGCATATGGGTTTTGCAAACGACAAAATTGCTGTACCTCGATCGCCTAAGCTCACTACTTCATTATCTGCTTTGCCCAAGGCTAAACTATCGGTACCATAGCTCACAAAACCATTTTGTGGCTGAGCAATATCTTCATATCCTCTCATTACGACGCACTTTGTTGCCCAATCTGCAAAAACAGAGCTATCGGCATATATGGCGGTTGTGCCTTCTATTCCCGCAGCAGGAGGGAATTGACATTCCCCCCTGAGGGAAATAAAGATGAAAAATAAGAGTACGAAGCAAATTTTCATCCGATTTTATTTTTTAATTAATAGTTGTTTTATTATTTCTCCGTTATCCGTTGCTTTCAATAAATAATAACCCAAAGGTAAAGAACGAATGTTTATAAAATCATTCATTGATGGCTGAGTTAATACAATTTGCCCAAGTGAATTATAAATTTCAACATTATTTAACTTCTTATTGAAGAAAACAACATCGCTGGATGGATTCGGATAAATTTTTAAGGCAGTTGTATGGTTTTCAGAAATTGTATTATATAAAGAATACATTATATTATCGAAACAAAAATAAGCCGGTGTGTTCATTCCAAACATGCCTGTATCGCTTGAACTTAAAGAAAATGAAAGCTTGTTAATGGCTCCTAAACTTGTTAAATCTACATTCTGCCAGTCTTTAACGATATAATCTTGAGCATTATCTATAAATCTGTAGTCGGCCAAATAAAATTCAACTGTTCCGGTAGTGATGCTATCGAGCATGCCGGTAATGGTGAGTTTGAACCAATCGGGATCATCACCGGTAGTTCCTCCGAATTTCTTGCTGTAAGCATCGCCATTCTTCATGGTTAGAGCAGCATAGGTAGAATTTGTAACATACATAGAAATGGGTTGAATAACCGATGAAAAACTTACAACATTTGGAATAATTTGACCCGTATTCCAGTCTGAATTGTTGTAATTAACTCCAAAAATGGGAGAATTGATTAACGAATTTCCGGCAAAATTGCTATATTGATTAGAAAAGTCTTGGGTAACGGTATCCGCCTTGTTAGAGTAGGCAAATCCCGACCATGAAGTCATACCACCTCCCCAGTCGACAAACGAGTTTGGGAAAGTAGCTATACCATTGGCGGTAAAACTTCCACTCATGTCGCTTCCGTTCCAAAACGAATCGGGAGGTAGCGAGAGGTTTTCAAAATCAACAACATTTTGGCTCTTAGCCAATGCAAATGCTCCGGTAAAGGCAGCAACAAGAATCATTTTTTTTAACATATACAAAAAAGTTTTAATTAAGCCATCGCCTCATCAAAACTTCGAGTAAAAAGGGAGAAAAAGATGCAATTCTCTCTTTGCTTTTAACCCGAAAGCGTTGAAATCGATTGCTCTAAGCAGGTCTTCTGGCTTTCCCGATTTTCAACACCTTCCCGCTAAATAGTGCAGTGGTAACTGTCGAAAATACAATGCCTTGAGGGCATCGGGATTACAGCTGCGGGTACAGCTCCGGATTTTCACCGGATTCCCTTTCATCCTTCTTTGATAAAGAAGAATTACTTAGAACAATGCAAAGGTAGAAAATATTTTTTAATCCAATTTTATTTCTCAAAAAAATTTTTGAATAAAATTTTATTATTGTACTTTTGTTAAAATTTAAAAAACTTTATCTATGAGAAAACTATCTTATTTAGTGTTATTTACTTTAATAACCTTGCTTTTTGCTTGTTCCGGCAGTAAAAATGAAAGTACTGGAAACAACGATTCGTTAGCAACAACTGAGTCAACCGAGGCGATGACTCAGGGTCAACGTTATGGCATCAAATCGGGTATTGTATATTACGAACCGATGGATTTTATGGGCATGAAATCTACACAAGTATTGTATTTTGACGATTATGGCAAGAAAGAATGCCGCGAAACCATTATTGAAGGTGATATTATGGGCATGAAAACGAAAAAACGTACTGTTAGCATTTTAGATGGAGATTATTCGATTAACTTTGATTTAGAAAACATTACCAATAATAAAGATGAGCTTAAAAAAGAAGCGACAAAGGTTAATATTAAATCAGCCATGGCAAATATGGATTTGAGTGCTTTAACTGAAGAAATGAAAAAACAAATGGATTATAAAGAAGAAGGCACCGAAGTGGTTGCAGGTATTACAGGTACGAAGTACTCCATTAAATTTGGCTCCGGAGATAAAAGAATATATGGGGTTATGTATAAAAATGTTCCCCTTAAAGCCGATATGGGAGAAATAAAAATGGTTGCAAGCAAAGTTGAAGAAAACGCTTCTATTCCTGCAGACAAATTTACTGTCCCTTCCGATTATAAAATCATTGAACAAAAACAAATGCAGTAATTGCTGAATGATAAAAAAAATTGTAAAAAATATCTTACATCGTTTCGGAAAAGACATTGTTCCGTATGATGAATATGAAAAAAAACTTGAGCCGGTGAAATTCAACTGGCTCAAGTCTTTTAATATCAATACAATTGTTGATATAGGAGCAAGTGATGGTGGCTATGCTAAAAAAATCAGAGCTATTTTCCCGGATGCCCGGATATTCTCTTTTGAGGTAATAAATGATTCATATATTAAATTAAAGGAACGTTTTAAAGACGATTCAAAATTTCAGGCATTTAATATTTGTTTAAGCAATTACAACGGTCATTGTGATTTTTTTGTGAATGAATACAAAGGTTCCAGCTCTATGTTGAATATGAGTAGGTTGCATAAGGAAGCATATCCATTTACTCAGAAATATCAACCAATACAAGTAGAATGTAAAACCTTAGACAGTTTTATTGAACAAAATAAACTAGAATTTGAAGAGAATATTTTGCTTAAATTAGACGTTCAAGGTGCTGAATGGATGGTATTAGAAGGCGCTCAAGATATTTTAAAAAGGGTGAAGTTGATTTTTATGGAAGTAAGTTTTAATACATTGTATGAAAATTCGCTGCTTTTTTCGGATACGGTGATAAGAATGAATCAATTGGGATTTAACGTAAAAGGAATTGAAAATATTTCACAAAGCCTTATTGACGGAACTTTTCTGCAAGCTGATGTGTATTTTGTACGCAACAATTAATAATTATACGTAATGGGTTCGCTACCCTTAATTAAAAATATGGTAGCTTTTCCACCCGAGTATTTTACAGGATTTAAGTTATAAGTCCTGATTACAGTATTTTTTTTACATTTGCTGTTTTCCTGAAATCTAAGCCCTAATTGTGCTTTGGGTGGATATGATTTTAGGTAGTTCCCGTTAAATACCAAATCAATTTTATCGTCGTTGCAAACATTGGCTTCGATGGTTAAAGTCAACAAACTATCTTTTAATTCAGCTTTTTTTATGGTAAATTTGTCTTGATAAGCTGAAAAATCATAGTCTTTATCAACCATTGAATTTTGAATGTTCATTTTTGCAGATTTAGTTTCATTTTTTGATTTTTCACATTTGTTCGACCATAAAAGCGGCACGAAACAGATAAATGAAATAATAATAACCTTGTTCATATAAAAAATTATTTTATTGACTTCAATAGAGTACTTCCTGTTATTTTGCCTTTAGAATCATATGTTTCTTGTTTAACCATTCCGACTCCTTTAGCATACCATTCAGCAGCTTTACCTTGTATTTTGAACATTACTTTTGATTCTACATCGTAAGTGATTTTATAACAATTATAGGTACCTGCCGGAACAGTTATTGTTTCTTGTGAATCAACTTTGCGGTTAAATACATGTACACTCATGGTCATTAATTTCATTCCTTGATTGGATATAACCATGGTAGCATTACCTTCTTTTAATGTTTGTCCTACCGAAAGCGAGTTAGGTAAATCAAGTTTATCCGAAGTCATTGATACTTGCATATCTTTGTATCCTTCCATGGTTTTGGGATCGAACATATTGCTCATGTCAAATGTTATATTTCCATCCTGACAATAATAGGTTTGCTGAAATTTATAGGTTTCTTTTTCTTTATCGTCATAAAAAACATTGTCTGTTTTGAGTGTAACAATGCCATCAGTGGTTGAGACATCGCTAACGGTCATTTTCGATATCGATTCCATTTTATCTTTAGCATTATTATGAATATACTCAATGCTGGTTCCTGTTTTGAATGAATAAAAATCATTGCAATTTTGAGCAGAAACTTGAATAGAAATTAGGCAACTTAAAAGGAAATAAATTGTTTTCATAATTTTTATTTTTTATTGCAACAAAACTAATCTTTTTTTTATAAAAAAAAGAGGCTGAAAATCAGCCTCTCCATTTTTTTAATGACCGGAACTTCCAACTACTTTAAATTTATCTCCTGTTTCCTTAACAATTCTTTTATACCAATCTTCACCGTATCCAGGTTGTGATACTTTTGGATTACGTTGTCCGGGAACTTTTGTTTTTATATTTCCGTCCATATATTTCACAAATAAATCTTTGTAAAGTTGTCTCCAGCGTTTAACTGTTTCATTACCTGTATTTACAGAATAATTGGTTATATATTCCAATCCTGCTTTCACATCTTTTTTGTATAGTTCAACAGCTTCTTTATCTATATTAGCTACATTGTTGAAATACTTGTTTTCCAATTCGCTTTGAACGGCTTGAATGTCTTTAATAATAACATTGTAGCGTGTGTATGCAAAATTTGAAACCTCATTGAATGTCCAAAATGCGCTGGTTTCACTATAGGTCATCATATCGCCATTGCCTACTGCATAAGATTCCGGGACTTTGGTAGTACCACAATAGATGGGAGTGTAGCAATTGGAGTAAGTGTCGTCAACACCAAACCAAAAAATACCGCCAATGGGGTTCGGTAACCATGAGCGAGCCTGAGCTACAAAAGCAAAACCTGTTTGTTGAGTACTAACAGCACGTTCGTTAAAATATTCAACTCCATCTACTTTCCAAGTCAATGGTCTCCAACGAACAATACAGCCGTAAGGACCGGCACCCATATCTTTGGTCATGTCCATTTTTGTGTTTTGATAATAATCACGATTAAGAGCAATTACATCGAGAACTGTAAGTTTTTTATCGGCTTTAATATAAAGTGGCATGCGGTTTTTAAGATTGTAACCCATGGCATAGTCTTCGTATTTGACCATATCTTTGTTAACCCTATTGAACATAGCCCATACGCGAGCTTCGCAAAAGCGAGCAGCACCAAAATCGAGCGGAGCATATACATCGCTAAAACTGAAATCTTTGTCTTCACCGGTGTAATAGCCGGCTTTTCGAGCATATGAAATTACATCGGGACTATGAAATACCGTTTGTTTGGGATCGTTGAAATTGTTAACTTTTTGAAATGGGAACGTCATAATACGTGCATGGTTTGCATGAGCCGAAACGTATCCATCCGGAATTTGAATAGCTACCCATAGTGCACCTTTATTGCTAATTAATTTTCCTTTAGCATCTTTTTTGGGTGATCCTTTGCCCACCATTTCCAATATCCAAACTTCATTTGGGTCAGCAATTGAAAACGATTCTCCACTACTGTAATAGCCGTATTCAGCAACGAGTTCAGTCATTATTTTTATTGCTTCACGAGCTGTTTTGGCACGTTGAAGGGTTATGTAAATTAAACTGCCGTAATCCATAATGGCTGTAGTATCAACTAATTCTTCACGTCCGCCAAAGGTTGTTTCACCAATTACGACCTGATATTCGTTCATGTTGCCCACTACACTAAACGTTTGTTTTACTTGTTTAATTTTTCCGAGATATTTGCCGGTATCCCACTCATAAATATCTATCATTTCACCATCTTTGTGAAAAGCAGCCGGAGTAAAATACAATTCACCATATAATACATGGCTGTCGGCATTGTACGAAACCATTGTAGAACCATCGGCTGAAGCACCTTTAGTAACTAAAAAGTTTGTACATGCCATAGATATCAGGCTTGCACCTGTTAGTAAAAATAGACTTAAAAAAACTTTCTTCATATTTATTTGTTTTTGTTTATTAATCATTATTGAGCTAATTCTTTTTCAATTTCTACGATTGGAAATTTTTCAAGCATATTCATTTCCGATAAGATTGTTTTTAATGTATCGGTCGAAATTACGTTTGTCTTTTTTGCAAAAGAAAATAAAGCTGTAATAACGGCATTTTTTACTCCTTTGCTTCGAAAATCGGCAACAACAACATTTGCTTTGGTTTCGGGAAGAGGCAATGACTGATCGAGGAATAAAATTGAATTAGCCGATAAGTTTTGCATGGTTTTTTTGCTGTAATCGTAGCCATCTTGTGATGTTACAATCATATATTCGGGATTGCTGAGACCATGAAAATGAATTTCGTTGGGTGAGATGTTAACTTCGGCATTGCTAAACCCAACTCCAACCGTTACCGGGTAGGTCCCTTTTTGAGTAATATTGTATCCGTGTTTAACGGCTGCTTTACAAAGTATGGTCGCTGCAAGTTGAACCCCTTCGCCTGCTGAACCGCTTAATACAACTTGAATTTGTTTGTTTAGATTTTTTTCTACAGATAATTTTTCGATGGTTTGGGTTTTCTCTAAAAGATTGTTGACGATTTTTCGCTCGGGGAAGCGGAAAGGTTCTCGATTGTTCGTCCATGTTTTAATTGGTTTGTTGGCAGCTTCTACTATTTCTTGCAGTTTGCGTTTTGGGTTAAATTTAACTCCGTAGCTGGGACAGATTTCCATTACTTCTACCAATGAGAACCCCGGAGTTTCTATTGCTTTTTGTATGGTGCTGCTAAAATCGCCTAATCCTAATACCCTGCTTACATAATTAGCTCCGGCTGTATGAACCAATGCACAAATATCGTGTTCGCCAAATGGACTTCCGTTGGGTGTAATAATGGTATTAAAGCCTTTTGGAGTTAATCCGCTTAATTGTCCTCCTGTCATACCATATAAAAAGTTATTATGAACAACTACGGTTAAGTTTACATTTAATCTGGCTGCTTCTAATATATGTTGTAAGCCTATAGTAGCACCACCATCACCAATAAAAACAATCACTTTTTTGTTTTCAGGTAATCCCATACTTACGCCTGCACCTAAAGCAACAGAACGACCATGTAAGCCATGAACGGTATGTGCATTTAACGACTTGTCGATAATGCCATGACAACCGATATCCGTAACAAATACTACGTCTAATATATTCAGCCCCATATTTTCTATGGCTTTGGCAGTATTTTGTGCTATTCCGTGATGTCCGCATCCTTTACAAAACGGAAGATTGCCGGTATTTAATATTTTTGTTTCCATTAGAATTTTCCTCCTTCAATTATTTCGTTGGGTGAAAGCATTTTACCAATAGCGCCAACAAAGCTGACATTGTTTGGAAGTCTGTCACCAAATATGATTTTTGCATATTGCCCATTGATGTTATCTTCGGCAAAAACAATTTTTTTATACGAATGAATAATGTCATTAATTTTAGATGCAACGGGAAGTAATGTTTTAACAATTAGAAAATCAACTTTTTTGCCTTGTTGTTCTAATTTTAAAACAGCTTCTTCGGCAGCGTTAGCTGTAATACCATAAGAAACAACCAATGTATCGGAACCTTTTTTATTTAAATAATAAAAATGATGTTGGTCGATATAGTTGTTAATTTTCATTTCTAATCGAACGGTATTTCTCATGGCTTCTTCATTCGTGTGCTGAATAATTCCTTTTTGGTCGTGAGTAGAGGCAGTTATTCGGACTTGATGTTCGTTGTTAGAAACGGGTAAAAATTCAGGAACAAGCGAATCATTATATTTATATGGAATATACTCGTCTTTCCCTTCGTGATATGTTCGTTTAATGGGTTCTATTGGTTTTAGTTTCGAAATATCGAAATTGCGATTGGTGTTAGCTCTTTCTTTTGATGAAAGAATCACAACCGGACATCTAAGTTTAACAGCCATTTGGACAGCTTTTGCTGATAGTTCCCAGCAATCTTCAATACTTGAAGGACAAACAACCGGAATAGGGTGACCACCGGAAATCATACCTCTAAGTAGTGCAACATCACCTTGAGCTCCAGCCGTTGCCGTTCCTGTTGCAGGACCTAAGCGTTGAGTTAGAATTATTATCATGGGCAATTCCATCATGTAAGCCATGTTTATTGACTCAAGCATTAGAGCAAATCCGGGAAAGGAGGTAGCGGTTACAGGTAAATGACCTACTGCTGCTAATCCCGACATGTATTGCAAAGTAGAAATTTCGTCCGGCGCAGGTAGCATGTATTGAAAACGCTGACTTGCATATAGATACATTGCATTTGACGGAGTTATGGGATAACCGATATATGTATCGGCTCCCGCTTGTGCCAATGATTCCATAATTACTCTGGAATCATCTAAAATTACTTCTTTTTCTATGGTATTCATTATCAATTAATTTAAATTAAAAAAAACAGCTACCATGTAATAGATTTTTATACAAGGTAGCTGCAAAATTAAACATTTTTAGGAATATTTTATCTGTATGCCGGAATTCCTGTTATATCATGTCCGGTAATGAGTAAATGGATGTCGTGCGTGCCTTCGTAGGTAATTACAGATTCGAGGTTCATCATATGACGCATAATTGGATAATCGCTGGTAATACCCATAGCACCTAATACTTGACGAAGTTCACGAGCTACGTTCAATGCCATATAAACATTATTTCTTTTTGCCATACTAATATGAGTGTGTTTGCACTTTCCTTCATTTTTCATAACTCCGAGACGCCATACTAAAAGTTGAGCCTTGGTTATTTCGGTTAATGCTTCGGCAAGTTTCTTTTGTTGGAGTTGGTAGGCAGCAATAGGTTTGCCAAATTGATGGCGTTCGAGAGAGTAACGCAATGCTGCATCGTAGCAATCCATAGCAGCGCCAACAGCACCCCAGGCTATGCCATAACGTGCACTATTTAAACACGACATGGGTCCTTTTAAACCTTGAATGTTTGGTAATAGGTTTTCTTTTGGAACAACCACTTCGTCAAAAATTAATTCGCCGGTTGCCGATGCACGTAATGACCATTTGTTGTGAGTTTCAGGTGCACTGAAACCTTTCATTCCTTTTTCTACAATCACACCGCGAACAATACCATTATCATCTTTTGCCCAAACTACAGCAATATCAGCTATATTTGCATTGGTAATCCACATTTTTGCACCATGAAGTACATAATGATCTCCTTTGTCATATAAACGAGTTACCATGCTTCCGGGATCGCTTCCGTGGTTGGGTTCGGTCAAACCAAAACAGCCAATAATTTCACCTGTTGCTAATTTGGGTAAGTATTTCATTTTTTGTTCTTCGCTTCCAAATTCCCAAATAGGGTACATTACCAATGATGTTTGAACTGAGGCAGCAGAACGAATACCGCTATCACCACGTTCTAATTCTTGCATTATAAGTCCGTAAGAAATATAATCTAAGCCGGCTCCACCGTATTGCTCAGGAATAAAAGGACCATAAGCACCTATCTGACCTAATTGTTTGATTAATTCAAACGGAATTTGATGTTTTTGATTTAAATCTTCAATTACCGGTTTTACTTCACGATTTACCCAATCTCTAATCGAATCGCGAACAATTTTATGTTCTTCGGTTAGTAAATCATCTACCAAGAAATAATCCGGAGCATTGTATTGAACTGTTGCAGACATAATATATTTTTTTATTGGTTAAAATTATGCAAACGTACAAAGGAATTATGGTATGTACAAATGATTTTTATCAAGAATGAAGAATATTTTATTTAATTTATATTAAGTTGATTCTTTGACAATTGAAAAAAAACTGACTTTTTTTTAATAACGAACGAGTGAAATAAAAATATTTTTTTTTACTTTTGCTAATTCATTTAGGAGAGATGTCGATTAAGAAACTATTAAAGTATTTAATTCCGGTTGGTGCATATTTGATTTTTCATTCTTGCTCTGTCGATTCTTTTTCGGGTAAGTTGAGTGAGGGAACCATTGAGTATGATATGATATACCTTCAAGACGAAAAAGAAAATCCATTAATAAGCCTTTTACCTACTACAATGACGCTTAAGATAAAAGAAAACAATTCTATTCAAAAAATTGAAGGCTGGATGGGCGTTTTTCAAATGGCAGGTATTGCCAAGCGTGATGATAACTACAAAGCTGCATATTTAAAAATTATGGGCGAAAAGTATGTTTTTGAAACAACAATGGATGGACCTTCGTTTGGTTTTGATGAATATAAAAACATGAAATTAGAACCTTGTGATTCGGTTAAAACAATTGCCGGATATAAATGCAAAGCCTATAATGTCTTTTTAAACGATTCAGCAAAAGCGGCATTTACTATATATTATACAGACGAAATTCATTTAGATAATCCAAACTGCAATAATCCATTTCAACAAGTTAAGGGAGTTTTACTCGATTATCAGATGAATTTCCAAAAAATACCGGTTCATATTCAAGCTAAAAAAGTAATAAAGGAAGATATTGCTGACGATGAGTTTATAGTCCCCGATGGATTCCAAAAAGTCTCAAAAGATAAAATTCAAGAAGTAATAAATAATTTAATGTAAATTTTATGAAAAAACTATTTTTATTTAGTTTATTAAGCATTTTTGTGTTATCATTAAATGCTCAGAAAGGTAAAGACAATGCTGCTTTTGAAGGTACCATTACCTATTCCGTTACAACAGAAGGTGAATTTGATGCCAATACAAAAGCTCAACTACCTACTGAAGTGGTATGGACTTTTAAAGGACCCAAAACCTCTATGCTCATGAAAACCGGTTTTGGCAATATTACCATTTTAGCTAACGCCGATAGCAAAGAACAAGTTGTTCTTTATGATATGATGGGACAAAAAATGGCCATCAAATCAACCAAAGAAGAAACCGAAAAATCATTAAGCGAAATTCCCGATGCCAAAGTAACCGAAACGACCGAAACAAAAAAGATTTTGAATTATAACTGTAAAAAAGTTCAAATTAGCGATGATAAAAATTCAATGGATGTTTATGTTACAGATGAAATTCAGGTACCAAACGCTAATTGGAATACTCAATACAAAAATGTTAAAGGTTTAATGCTCGAATATTCAAAAAAGGTAGTCCCGATAGTGATGCTAAAATGATTTTTACCGCTAAAGAAGTTAAAAAAGGAAAAATAAAAGATACCGTATTCGATATACCTACTGATTACAAACAAATGACAATGAGCGAATTTAAACAAATGTTTGGCGGTGGCGAAGAATAAAATACTTATTTTATTATATGCAAAAAATCCTCTACTTTTAGGGGATTTTTTCATTTTACATCTATAATCAAATGGCTAAAAAAAATAAAAATAAAGAAATTGAAAATGAGGACTTTATGCCCGAAGAAAAAAAATCTTCTTTTTCTTTACTTCAATTTCTTAAAGACGAAAGAACACGTTATATAACTTCTTTGGTACTAATTTTATTCTCAGTTTTTTTAGTTTTTTCATTTATTTCTTACATTTTTACATGGCAAGAGGACCAAAGTAAACTCTCGCAATCTTTTTTTAGTTACTTGTTTAATGCCGATATTGATGCAGAAAATTGGGCAGGTAAATTAGGTGCTTATGTAAGTCATATTTTATTTCACAATACATTCGGTATTGCATCGTTATCATTCGTCATTTTGCTTATAGCATTAGCATTGCGAATTGTTAATGTTAGATGGGTTTCATTGTCAGCGCTAATCCGACATATTATTTTTATTACACTCTGGACATCTTTGTTTTTAGGTTTTTGGTTCGAAGTACAATATTTTTACTTGGGTGGAGCATACGGTTATTATTTAGCAAAATGGTTCAATGCTGCCATCGGAAAATTAGGTACGCTTATTTTGCTTTTTACAACAGCATTTGCATATGTTATTATTGTTTTTAAACGTGCATTGCCGGCATTGAAAAACATGCTTCATTCGATGAGAAAAGAGCCAAAACTGGTAATTGAACTTGATAATATTAATGAAACCGATGAACAAAGCACAAATGATAAAGAAGATGTGCCGGCAGAATTAGTAGAAGAAGAGATTCTTGAAAATAATGAACAAATAGAAAATCAGGATATAGAAGATACACTCGTTTCAAAAACAGACGATTCCGAATCGAATATTTTTATTAAAGAAATTCCTTCTGAAACAGAGGGAGATGTTAGTCTTATTATCGAGCGAAAATCGGATGAAGATAAAGAACCCTATCAACTGAGTCAGGAGTTAGTCGAACAATTTGGCGAATTTGATATTCGTTTAGACGCACCCAAATATCAATTTCCTTCGCTCGATTTATTAGACGACCACAACGATGATAACAATCAGGTAAGCGAAGAAGAATTACTTGCAAATAAGAATCGCATCATCGAAACCCTGAAAAATTATGGAATCCAAATAAACCAAATAAAAGCCACCATAGGCCCCACTGTTACTCTTTACGAAATTGTGCCTGCACCTGGTGTTAAAATTTCAAAAATTAAAAACCTCGAAGACGATATTGCACTTAGCCTTGCAGCATTGGGAATAAGAATTATTGCACCTATTCCGGGAAAAGGAACCATTGGTATTGAAGTTCCTAATCAAAATCCTCAAACAGTTTCGATGAAGTCGGTAATTGGAAGCAGCAAATTTCAGGAAAGTAAGCTTGAACTACCGGTTGCATTAGGGAAAAATATTCAAAACGAAGTTTTTGTTTTCGATTTGGCCAAAGCTCCTCACTTATTGGTAGCCGGAGCAACAGGGCAGGGTAAATCGGTGGGTTTAAACGCTATTATAACATCTTTGCTATATAAAAAGCATCCGTCTGAATTGAAAATTGTAATGATTGACCCCAAAAAGATTGAGCTTTCAGACTATGCTAAAATAGAAAATCATTTTCTGGCTAAACTTCCCGACGAAGAAGAACCCATTATTACCGATGTTCAAAAAGTTAAAAACACACTCAAATCGCTAACGGTAGAAATGGACAAACGCTACGATTTGTTGAAAGAAGTAGGGGGAATACGCACCATTAAAGAATACAACGAAAAACTTAAAAAGAGAGAAATAAGCCCGGCAAAATACCCTTATATACCTTATATAGTTGTGGTAGTAGATGAATTTGCCGATCTTATTATTACAGCCGGAAGAGAAATAGAAGAACCCATTGCTCGAATAGCACAATTAGCCAGGGCTGTTGGAATTCATCTGATTATTGCAACACAGCGTCCTTCAACGAACATAATTACCGGTTCTATTAAAGCAAATTTCCCAACTCGTATAGCTTTTAGAGTTACTTCCATGATCGATAGCCGCACCATAATCGACACACCCGGAGCAAATCAGTTAATTGGTCGTGGCGACATGCTTATTTCAATGGGCAGCGATATGGTACGCGTTCAATGTGCTTTTGTGGATGCTAAAGAAGTATCGCGAATAGTAGATCATATTTCAAATCAACAAGCTCCGGCAAATCATTTTTATTTACCTCAAGTAGCTGACGATACTGTTTTTAGCAGCAACTTAGACGCAATGGATAATGGTAAAATGGACGATATTTTCCCGGACGTCGCTCGTCTTATTGTATCTTCCCAAATGGGTAGCACGTCGCTTATTCAACGAAAATTTTCAATTGGCTACGCAAGAGCTGGTAGAATAATGGACCAGTTGGAAGAAGCAAAAATTGTTGGACCTCAAGAAGGAAGCAAAGCTCGACAAGTTCTTATTCAAGACTTAAATTATTTGGAACAAATTTTGAAAGATTTAGGATTTTAAAAAAAATAAAATGAAAAGAATTACAATTACCTTTTTTTGCTTGTTTTTAATTACTAGCAGTTTTTCTCAAACAAATCCGACTTCCGACTATAAAGAAGTGGATCCTAAAGCAAAAACTATTTTAGATAAAGTATCAGCAAAAAACAAAGCTTATAAAACCAA
>DAOOWN010000075.1:0-14728 GCA_035371305.1 Bacteroidales bacterium | reverse complement strand
TACGTTAACAAATGCTGTTAATACAACTTCTTTAACTTTTGATGCTGGCAATGCAAACACTGATTTAGCAAATGGAAATATTTGTTTTACAGGAACTACAAATACTATCACTTATCTTAATTCTTCAGGTTCGTATGTTTCTGATCCCATAAATATTCGTTTGAGAATTCAACTAAGAGCTTATCCCGGAGGTGCTGCTGTTCCTGTAGAACGTCTTGATTATAGTGGCAATACATATTTATTAATAAAAGCTAGAGACTTTGATGCTACTTTATATTATGAAGCTTATGGACCAAGTAATGCTATATGGGGCACCAATAGTAATGGGAATAATTATGGAAATATGTGGGCTGGTTTAATAAATGTTTTTGACGCTTTGCATACAAATGGAGCTACATTAAATACAAATTTTAATTATAGTTTTTATAATATTGATGCTGGTGCCGTAGTTTCTTCAAATTCTCCTGTTTGTATCGGGAATCCTATTAATCTATATGCTAATATAGGAACTTGTAGAACTATGCAGTATTCATGGACAGGTCCAAACAGTTTTACATCCAATGTTCAAAATCCTGTTATGAATAATGCAGTTGCATCTATGGCTGGAACTTATAATGTTGTTGCGTATGATAGAATTTGTTATGGAACAGGGAGTACAAATGTTAGCATTTCAACACCTCCAACAACAGGATTGATTAATACAGACTATTTATGGACAGGTAGAGTAAGTTCCGAATGGAATAATTCATCCAACTGGGTAGCTTATAATGGATCAAATTTTATTTTACCGGCATCTGTACCCGCTTCGTCGAATAATGTTTTTCTTAAACCATTTAATAGTTGTGTTGCAAACGATCCCATTATTTCAACTGCAAACGGTAATTGTAAAAAAATAACAATCGAAAGCCCTATTTCATTAACGATTACTAATAACCAAACATTAAATGTTTATGGCGACTGGGTTAATAATAGTATTGTTACAAATGTTTTAGGTACAACTGTTCGTTTTTTAGGTACTGCTCGCCAATATATTCAAGGAACGGCTTCTACTAGTTTTGCAAACGTTCAAATAAATAATACCGGTGGTGGAATTGTTGCTAGTAGAGATTTTAGTGTTTTAGGAACGTTAACTATGACACAGGGACATTTAGATTTAAAAGACTATATCGTTAGCTTATCAACAACAGGTTCTGTTACAGGTGAAAATGAAAATGCTCGTATTAGAGCGACAAATAGCTCTTGGGTTGATGGGGTTGGCATAGGTTATATTATCGCCCAACGAAACAATCCTTCCGGAAATGTTGCAGGTTTAGGCTTAGATTTTACACCTTCCGTAGCATTAGGAAACGACATTAATATTCGAAGAGGTTGTCAGGCATTACAAGGCTCGGGTGGCTATATGAGTAATTATAGCATTTTTAGATATTATGCTATATATCCTATTCCTGTTGCGTCTGGTATTAATATTAATGTCAATAGTTTTAAATACTGGGGAGGTGGTTCGAATCCAGAATTAAATGGACATACCGAATCTGACTTAAAGATGTTTCAACAGGTTCAATACTGGAATGGCAATACAAATCCAATTTATTGGGAGCCAAGAAATACCAGTGTTTTTGTTGGTGGAGACTATGTTACTAGCACAACAACTTCAAATCCAATGATGCTTGATTATATTTTGATTACATTAGCAAGCAATACAAATCCACTCCCGGTTGAGTTAATTAATTTTAAAGGTATATGCGATTCTTTGAGTATTTATTTATATTGGCAAACTGCTAGTGAAGTAAATAATTATGGGTTTTACCTCGAAAAAAGTATTGATGCCGAACATTGGAGTACTGTTACATTCATTCCTGGTAACGGGAATTCAAATGCTATTATTAATTATTCTGCTAGCGATTTTAATCCAAGTTCAAACAATAATTACTACAGACTAAAACAAATAGATTACGACGGAGTTGTTACATATTCACATATTATAACCGTTTCGTGTAAACAAAATTCTTTTGATCAAGAAAACATAACACCGATATACTTTGATAATGGTGATGTTGAGTTTGAATTATTGGGATTAATAGAAAAAGAATATAATCTACAAATTGTAAATGTTTTAGGTCAACCGATTGCAAACAAAACCATTAAACTACAATCCAAGAGTCAGATTATAAAATTTGACCTGAATTTTGCATCGGGTGTTTACTATATTTCAATGAATACATCAAATGAAGTTATTACAAAATCTTTTGTAATAACCAAATAATCATTATTCTTCGTAAATTACTTTTGAATACTGGTCAATTGAACCAATAATTTTAAATTCGGTGCGTCTATTCTTTTGACGACCTTCGGGATTATCTGTTCCGTCCGGATTAGTATTGGGAGCGATGGGTTTACTTTCGCCATATCCTTTTGCTACCAGTCGTTCTTTTTCTATTCCTTTGCTTATTAAATATTTTACAACGCTTTCGGCTCTTTTTTGCGATAATTTCATATTATATTCATCGCTGCTTACGCTATCTGTATGCGATGATATTTCAACTATAATGCGAGGGTTGTCCATGAGTAATTTATACAAAGTTCTGTCTATTATTGCTTTAGATGAGTCGGTTAAGTTCCATTTTGAAAATTCGTAGTAAATATTTTTAATTACAACAGGCTCCAGTGGTATAACATTGATATAAATAGCATCGGCATGGAGTGTGTCGGAGTGTGTTATGTTTTTGGTAGAAACAGTAATTTCTTTATTGAAAAATCCGAAATTATCTACAACAATTTTATATTCTTTTTGCGGTTCGAGATTAAAGAAAAATTCGCCTTGATCATTTGTTTGGATACTTTTAATGAAGATTCTTTCATTCCCTTGCGAAAGGTATAAATCAACTTTTTTTTCGGGTAAGGGATTTACTTTTTCGGTTGTTGAATCTAATTCTTCGATAAAGTTTTTGTCAACAATTTGTTTTTCTAGTTGTTCATAAATAGTACTGTCTTTTATGGCGTATATTTTGCCCATCACAGCAATATGAATATAATTTGACCATCGGTATTCCCATATATCATCACAGCATGTTTCGTTAAGCAAAGCAACCGTACCTTTTCGATTCGAGACAAAAAAACCACCCTCTCTATTTTTAGACGTTGCATAATAAATATCATCAACCGAAGAATTGACAGGGAAACCAATGTTTTCCGGAGTACTGAATTGTGTGAGTTCTCCTTGCGATTTAAAAATATCAAAACCTCCAATACTTGGCCAGCCATCTGAACTGAAAAATAATGTATGGCTTTCAATATCGTAAAAAGGCGTCATTTCGTCGCCAAAGGTATTTATTTTATTACCAAGATTTTTTGGTGGTTTAAATTCGTTTTTCTTTGCATTATATACAGAATACCAGATATCTAATCCGCCTTTTGTGCCTTCTCTATCGCTAACAAAATAAAGCACTTCGTTTTGTGTTTTCGATTCAACACCAACGGTAGGTTGAGTTGAGGTGTATTTGGGGTTATTAATACCACTTCCCAAAAGAATGGGAGTTGACCATTCATTATCAATTTTTTCGCTCATATATATAGAGCAAATCATTTTATTTTTCCAGTTTTGCTTGCATTTATTAAAGTAGAGTCGGTTCCCCGAAGGAGAAAGTGCAGGGTTTAAAATGTTCACTCCGGGTTCGTTTACCGGAGCTTTAAAAATCCCTTCAGAATACCATTTTTCGCCTTTCTTTTTTGCTACGTATATTTGTCGGGTAGGAATAACAACGGAGTCGTTGTTGGCATCGATATAAAATAGTTTATCGGCTTTGAGCGATGAATATAAAATAGTATTGCCACTTACAGGCAAGGGTGATGCTTCTGCATGGGCTTTATTGATACTGGTATCGAGATGAAGAATAAATACATCCAAAGGTTTTTCTTTTAATTTTAAGGCTAATTCGCAACCGTCAATTTCGTTTTTAACTCTTTTTTTATAGTCTTCGGCAAATTTCGAGCCCTTAACCAGTTTGTTGAATGCTAAAAAATCTTCTTTGGCACCCTTGTAATCGCCCATCATTTTTTTCATTAAGCCTTTATAAAAAAGTGCATCCGGATAGGCTTCTTTATCGGTATCAAAGGCATAAGAAAAGTATTCGTGAGCCATTGGGTAATTTCGCGATTTGTAATATAACTGACCCAGTTTAAAATTGATATCCGAATTTTTAGAGTTTCGTTTATGTAATTCTTCATAATAATCAATGGCAGAATATATATCGCCCATTCTTTCGGAGTTCTTTGCAAAGTTCTTGATTTGCCAGGGGTTTAAATATTTTATGGTTTCTGAGGGTTGACTAAAAATTTCTCCTGCAAAAACAAATAGAAAAAACAAAATTACATACGATCGCATGGCAATGTGATTTTTTTAGGAATGGTGCTTTTGGATGTATAAATTAATGAAAATTCAAAAGCTCCTTTTTTATTTGTCGCAACAGATAATGGGCTGGTGTTGATATCATAACTAAAAGCCAATTGGAGCTGTTTGATTTGAATACCTAACATAAAAATAGAAGCATCGAAGGCCGTATTAAAGTCATTTCGAGTAAAAAATCCTCCAAATAATCTTTTTATCCCAATGGGAGCATTTTGTAAGTTAAAGCCCGCTTCAATGCCCATTATTAAGTCGGTTGCTTTGTGCTGGCGCATTTCAAATAGTTGAGGTTTGAAATAGAATGATTTGATGGGGATATTAATACCTCCATAAACAGCATATCGAATGGGTAATTTATTGTTGTCGTTATTAAAACTTTCTTTGGGCATGATTAAATGATATGCAGAAAATCCCAATTCTGTTTGTATTAAACGCATTTGTTTCTGCCACAAAATTCCTAAATTCAAATCAGGGTAGTTAATATTCGATATCAGATTGGTTTCATTGTTACTGAGTTGGTTGTTGAAATAGCCGCTCGTCATGTCAAATTGTGATGGAAAAGTTAGTTGGTCTAACGAGTAGCTTTTAAACACCATGCCTCCTTGCATTCCGAAATGCAAATGATGGCTTTCGATTTTTTTGTGATAAGCTATCGAACCAAAAAGTTTATTTACCGTCAAACCGGCGGGACCTGATTTGTCATTAATAACATCAATTCCGTAGCTTAGCTGCTCGGTGAAAATATAAAATTGATGTTCATAGCTAATTCCGATGGTTCTGTATGGAATAGAAAGCGCCTTCCATTGGTTTCTGTAATTATTTACCACACGCCAATCGCCGTCAAAATTGCCGGTATTGGCCGGGTTTAAGTTTAAAGGGGAGTAGAAGTATTGAGAAAAGTGAATGTCTTGGGCATTCACAAAGTAAATAGAAAAAATAAATATGGTTGTTATTATGATTTTCATTAGAGCAAATGTACAAAAGAAATCAATATCAGCAAAAAAAACTATTTATTTATTCACTTCTTTAATATCAAAAATCTCATCTCTATTTAAGTTAAGCCATTCAATTATAGCTCTTTTCCGAACATAATTCCAGTAAGCATCATTACCTAATGAAAATGTTAAAACGGCATCGTTTAAATCTTTTGAAATACGTTCGTAGATTTCTTTTTTTAAACTTAGTTGCATGCATTTATTTTTATAGCAAAATATGGCCGAAGGGTAAAGTGAGGAGGTGTCAATCTTAAATAAGTTATAAGCGGGTGTACTTCCGGTCGAAACCATTATTCCGTCGTTCAGGCAGGAGAGGGGAGGCATATTGCCGGCAAAAGATTGGATGCTGATAGAACTATTTGGAGCATTAAGCAGTTCCATCGCTTTAATGCCCATTTTTGCCCCTAAAATGGAATAAATGCCAAGATGATTATGAATTTCAGAAGTTAAAACAGCTGCTTTAAATTCATTCAAGCCATATTTCTGAATTACCTGATCTTTAATCTCTAAAACATCATCTTGTATATATGTACTATCAATAGGGAATTGGGCAAAAATTACTCCGCTTTCTTGTTTGCACTTTCCATTTAGAATATTGATAAGGGTGCTTTTAACGGGTTCAACTTCATAATTATATATTTCTTGAATGTAAGGATTTTCAATTCTTTCCTTAAATGTAAAAATTCTTGGGTTGGCAATGTATGCAGCACATAGTTCATCCCAACATTGGAGGTGCGAGATATTTGATTGCATGCTTAAATATCGAATTTGTTTGGTTATTAGCGAAGCTTGTTCCATTTTAATAGTTTGAATTTTATTTATTAGTGTGGTGTCGTAATTTATGTGTTTTCCATTAAGAGTTGAAATGATTTTAATTTTAATGGGTTGATTAAGAATGTATTCGGCTGCTTTGGGTTCAAAAGTGTAATTGGTGCCTTGTTTAATATTGGTTGAATTGTACCAGATAATCTCTTTTAATTTGTCTTTTGCAGAGGGGTTAATCATAAGTGTTTCGTATAGATTGCTTAATGAACCAAGGCAGATAAAAGTTATTGACTTTTGTGGCATTTCGTCGAGAATTTTATTGATAACTTGCGTAGCATTAGGAAAATCTTTTATGCTGTCGCCCAATTTGCAATCACTCCAAGGAACATTCTCAGCAAAAGATCTCCAAACCGGTTTGGTAAACATGGTTTTTTTGCCAACTCCAACAAAAATATTTTTCTTATCTAAACAGGTTAATAATTTAGTAACTCTTACGGCTCCTTTGTCGGGAAAAAGAGTTCCATCGCTTAGTGTTATGGCTTTTATGTCAATGTTTTTGAGCTGAGTAAAAAGAAGTATGGCTCTATAATCATCCGTTCCGGCATCGCTATCAATAATAACAGGTTGTCGTGAGTTTTGACAAACAGCAAGTTGTGTTATGAAAACAAATATGTATAGGTAGGCTTTCATAAATTATGGTTCAAATATAGTTTCAATTTCTCCATAATATATACGATGAAAGTCGTGCAAAGGATAATTTTTTAAAAATGTTTTATCAAAAAAGTTTTCAGGTTTTAGATCTTCGATATAAACTTTTCTGCAAATAAAAACCATTTCAGCTTCGTTGTAAAATATGACTTTGTTTTCAAAGAATTTAGGGCTTATTTTTTGTGGATGCATTTTGTCTATGTCCCGACCCGACTTGGTTCCAAATAGCTGTAATACATCGTTGTATTTTTCGTGAAAAAAGTTGACAGAAAAATATTCGTTTTTTTCCATAAATTCGTAAGTATATCGTTGTGGTCGAACATAAACAAACATCATTGGTTTACGCCATAAATAACCAATGCTTGCCCAACCTACAGTCATACTATTGTGGTTTGTGGCATTACCTGAAGCCAGTAGAAAACCTTTTTTTCCTATTTCGTCAAAAATATTTAGTTTTAGTTCTAATGGGTTTATTTCTTTCATAAAGAAGCAGTTATAAAAAAAATATATAGGTTATTATACAATTTGCTTCATCAACAAATATGTTAAAATTATTAAACATATACAAATACTTTTGAAGATTTTTCTTATTTTTGCATGCTTTAGATTTATCTTTGCTTATTTGCTTTTGCAAGCATAAGAATATTAGTGAGTTATAAAAGTGTTTTTTATGAAGATATGTTTTTTGTTAATAATATTGTTTGTTTTTTCTTTTTCTAATGCACAAATTCAGCAACAGGTAAACGAAGATTATAAAATAGATATAGCGGATGAAAACGATGTGAAGGAAGTTCCTAATATTGCTGATTTTCGATGGGATACCTTATATTTAAGAACTTCATGTCATCCAAATTTTGTTTTAGCTGATACCGAAAAAATTTGTTTAAAATCACCTCAATTTCCAAAATTTAGAATTCCCGTACCCGGAAACCCGATTTCAGAATTTGGTTGGAGAGGACGCAGAGTTCACACGGGTATAGATATTAAATTGAATAGGGGCGATTCGGTTTATTGTGCTTTTGATGGTATTGTGAGAGTTAGTCGCTACTTTAGTGGTTATGGGAATATTGTAGTTGTAAGGCATTTTAATGGAATAGAAACGGTATATGCTCATTTATCAAAACGTCTTGTTAGTGTAAACGATACGGTAAAATGTGGTCATGTTTTGGGACTAGGGGGGAGAACAGGAAGAGCAACCTGCGATCACCTGCACTTTGAAACACGATACAAAGAACAACCATTTAATCCTCGTTTAATTATTGATTTTAATTCAAAATCGCTTCAAAACGATACCCTGTTTCTTACTCAGCAGTCCTTTAAATTCTCAAAGAATAAAAAGAATCATATTAATACAAATCAGTCTGTTCATTTGGCTCAAAAATCAAATGCTATAAATTCGTCAAATGGTAAAGTGCATGTAATTCAAAAAGGTGATACACTGTTTAGTTTAGCTCGCCGATATAATACAACGGTAGATCAAATTTGTCAAATAAATGGCATAGAACGTAATGATATTTTACATTTAGGCCAAAAAATTAAAATTCCTTAGTTTTTCTTTTTAAAAGTAGTTTTGCTTTCAGTTCCGTTAATAAGTCGCTGAATATTTTTTCGGTGGGTATAGAACAATAATATACATGCAAGAACTGAAAATATCATAAGCGAAATGGTAAAATTTACAAAGAAATAAGTAAATATCGGGAATAGCAATCCGGCTGTTAATGAGCCAACAGAAACAAATTTCGTTGCAATTAAAACAATAATAAAAACGCCAAAGCTTAAAAGCGTAGGTATGGTCGCAATTCCCAACATCATACCTAACAAAGTTGCTACTCCTTTTCCACCTCTAAAGCCTGCAAATAAAGGATATATATGCCCAATGACTGCCATAAATCCTATTAATATAGGAAATAAATAAACGTCGCTTATAGCAGGGAATTTATTTATAAAATGATGAGCTAAAAACGGCATTAGAAAACCTTTAAAAACGTCAAATAAAAATACCGGCAAGGCAACTTTAGCACCTAAAACTCGCAACATATTGGTAGCACCTGCATTTCCGCTACCGTGCTCCCGTATATCGATATGGTATAGCCATTTTCCAACCCAAACGGATGTTGGTACAGAACCTAACAAATAAGCCAAAACACAAAAAAGAATTAAATATATCATAAACAAAAAAGGTTATCTCGCATTTGCCGCAAAGATAACCTTTTTTTTAAAAAATATAATGTAGCTTAGTCACCTAAAGTAGCCACCATTACCGCTTTAATTGTGTGAACTCTATTTTCGGCTTCATCAAAAACCAAAGAATGTTTTGATTCAAATACTTCTTCGGTAACTTCCATGGCGTCAATTTTAAATTTCTTATAGATTTCTTCGCTAACAGTAGTTTCGCGATTATGGAAAGCCGGTAAACAATGTAAAAACTTACAATTCGGATTTCCGGTAAGTTTCATCATTTTTGCATTCACCTGATAGGGTTTTAACAATTTAATTCTTTCTTCCCATACTGAATCGGGTTCGCCCATGGATACCCAAACATCGGTATAAAGAAAATCGCAGCCTTTTACTCCTTTTTCTATATCGTCGGTGATGGTGATTTTTGCTCCGGTTTCTTTGGCAATTTCTTGGCATTGTTTTACTAATGCTTTATCGGGTTGGCAGCTTTTAGGAGCAACCGCTCTAAAATCCATACCCATTTTTGCCGCGCCTACCATTAACGAGTTGCCTACATTATTTTTAGCGTCGCCACAGAAAGCAAAAGAAATCTGGTGTAAAGGTTTATCGCTGTGTTCCATCATTGTTAAAAAGTCAGCTAAAATTTGTGTGGGGTGAAATTCGGTAGTTAAACCATTCCATACCGGAACGCCGGAATATTTTGCTAAGGTTTCTACAATTTCTTGTGAATAACCACGATACTCAATTCCATCGTACATTCTACCCAATACGCGAGCTGTATCTTTCATCGATTCTTTTTTGCCCATTTGCGAACCGGAAGGACCAATATATGTAACATGAGCACCTTGATCTAAAGCAGCTACCTCAAAAGCACAACGTGTACGAGTACTGTCTTTTTCGAATAAAAGAACAATGTTTTTCCCTTTTAAACGGGGTTGCTCGGTTCCGGCATATTTTGCCTTTTTTAGGTCTTTGGATAATTCTAATAAATAACGGATTTCTTCGGGTGTAAAATCCAATAATTTTAAAAAACTACGATTTCTTAAGTTAAAAGCCATATTAATTCCTCCTTTTATAATTTATTATTTGTTAAGTACTATACGTGTTCCTGCATTTTCAACTCCTAATTGCGAAGAATCGGTAATAATTGCTTGTTTACCGCCTCCTTTTATAAAATCTCTGGCTGCACGAATTTTGGGAGCCATACTTCCTTCGCCAAATTGACCATCTAGTAAATATTGTTTTGCTTCTGCAACCGTAAGAACATCCAATTCTTTTTGATCCGGTTTGCCAAAATTGATGCAAACTTTGTTTACGTCGGTTAAAATATATAATTCATCTGCACCTATTTGATGTGCCAATAACGAAGAAGCAGCATCTTTGTCTATAACGGCATCAATTCCTTGTAGTTTATTGGGTTTTACATAAAAAACAGGAATACCGCCACCTCCAACTGCTATTACAATTTGTCCGTTGCGTGCAAGATTTTCGATTGATTTTCTATTGCCTATGCGAAATGGCTTGGGCGAAGCGACAACTTTTCGCCAACCTCCACGGTTTTTATCTTCTTTGTAAACAGCTCCGGGATTTGCTTTTCGTATTTCGTCCATTTGTTCTGTTTTATAATAAGGGCCAATAGGCTTAGTTGGATTTTGAAAAGCTGGGTCGTCTTTATCTACTAAAACTTGAGTAACTAGCGTGATGATATCGCGATCTATTTTTTCTTCTTCTAATACATTACGCAATTGTTGCTCAATCATATAACCAATAAAACCTTGTGAATATGCTCCGCAAATATCGAGCGGAAGTTCCGGTATTCCATATAATTGTGCACCGGCATTTACCTGTAGCAAAATATTACCAACTTGTGGTCCGTTTCCGTGAGTTATTACAAGGTTATATCCTCGTTTGATTAATTGTAAAATATTCTTACAAGTGTTATAAACATTTTCTTCTTGTTCGTCAATCGTTCCTTTTTGACCTGCTCTAAGCAATGCATTTCCTCCTAATGCAACAACAGCTAATTTGTTCATAAATAATACATTTTTAGTTAGGCCACAAAACTACATAATAATTTGTGAATATGAAAATGAATTGAAAAAGATATAAAAAAATGAAAGTGAATATTGATAGATAAATGTTGTATTTGTTTATGTTTATGAACTAAAATAATAGGATGTAGTTATTTGATTATTTATTTTTTTTCTTTTTCTTTTTCTTTTTCTTTTAATTCCATTTCAAGTAATGTTTTACTTTTATCATCTTTAATATAGATGGTTTTTAATAAATTACTATCTGTATAATATACAAATACATTTGAAGGATTTTCAGGTATAGGAGGCATTTGTGAATTTGTTTCTAAAGGGATATCAATTTTTCTTATTCCTGGTTCTTCTGGTTCTTCTCGCCAATAAATATCTTTTACTGGATCGTATTTCCATTGTCCATTTTCAAAATCAATTGGTTTTGTTTTTGAAGCATAAATATTGTTACTATTAGAAGTGTTGTTTTCTTCTTTATTACTTTTAGCATTTTCTATTAAATAATCAAAGTCAATATTTCCATTCGCTTTACTTGATAATTTTACTGTATATTTACCATTTCCCTTTTCTTTAATCCAAAACCATCCGTTAGGATCGTCTAGCATTGTCAAAAATATTTTTGACTTGCTTGTTACACGCTCATCATGCACTATTATTTCATCATTGTTATCAGGGATATAAAAATTACCAGATGCAAAAGTAACATTATTATTATACCATCCAGGTTGTATTAAGCATAAAATTTTACCTTCTTTTGTTGTATCGTTATATGGTTCTAATGCCATTCCTATAACAAAACAAGATTTATCTGCTTTCATTGCTACACCCGGAATATTTGATGAAGTTAAATAATCACCTACTTTTATAGGTCCATTTTTTGCTGTAACTAAAACTGGAACTCTACCAGCTAAAGCAACGGGTATTCCAGATTTGGGATTATTTATCGTAAGAGTAGGATTTTCTGAATAAACACCTATTAATTGTTCATTATATGAGTTTTTAGAAACTATGTAACCATCTTTTTTATTAGGATTAACCGCTATTAGCATTCCTTTTTGTGGGTTACCGTCAACTTTGAAATATTCTGCAAGGTCGCCCAATAATACATTTGAACCTGCATAAACATTTTTTTCCGCATAAATATTTCCTGCTGTAAAACTACCACCAAACGATGGGTTCTCTATCCAGACAGAAAATCCATATAACCTAAAATCTCCTGTACCAAAATCAACCTCTTCTACTCCAACTAATCTAAATCTAACCCATGTGCCATTTGTAATTGAAATTGAAGAAGATAATGGTCCATAATCACCCGTACTTGACCATGCAAGCAGAGAATCGTTTCCAGAACAAGTTGAATTTGAGCCCACAATAGTTAAATTATAACCATCATAAGACCACGATGTTAATTTTGTCCATGTGCTATTATCTGTTGTATATTCTAAATATACTCCATCATAACCACTCTCAAGAGTATTTTTAAAATTTAATTCAACTTTAACATTAGAATTTGATGGTATCCACATCCATGGAGTATAAAGAGGTTTGTATGATCTACTTCCTACATTTTCAAATTTGTAATATGAACTTAATCCACTTATAATATAACTCCAATCACCAGTTCCACAACCTCCGCTTTTAACCATTCCTCCTAAGCCCATTTGATTATTCCATTGAAAAACAGGAAGCGCTGCCCCCGATGCAATACTTTGAGGAGTATTAGGGCTACCAACTAAAAGATATCCCCTTACTGCTGCATTAACAGGAGTAAACACCCCCCAACGATTAGAACCTTCTTCGCAACCTAATCCACCCCATGTAATGGAAGAACATGCTCCAATAACACCAGCTCCATTACTCCCCGCTGAGAACCTATATCCAAAAATGCCAGCTGTATAATCTGATCCGGTTGTACTAATTCCCTGGACTCCTGATACATTTGAACTTCCATAAGTCCAACTAGTACCAGAACTCGAAATAGCTGAATTATCAGCATATATTGCACTTATATTATCAGTATTATTATAAACATGAAGACGGTGCGAGGGAGTTGTAGTATTAATTCCCACATTCCCATTATTAACAATTCGCATGCGTTCTGTTAATGTGCTTGAACCATCTGGAGTTGTAGAAAATAATATGGCTGTTGGATAATCACCACTTCCTCCAGCAGCATCCCTTAAAATGGATATTTGTGCTTGAGGGTCTGTTGTGTGATTATCTCCAAAATTTAAACGAGCTAGTGTTGTCCCACTTGTGCTTTCCTGTGTTGTTTGCCTCATAGAAAGGGTTGCAGGATTTCCTGCTCCTGGTGTTGTATTTCTAATTTCAAGATCTACCCCCAGTGGTGAAGTAGGAGAACTTTCGCTACTAATTACTGCACGACCCTGTATAAAAGCAGCCCATGTGTTTGCATTTGTAGCATAAGAAGAATTTGTTCCATTAATACCATACAAACCATAACTTAATCCACTGTTATTGCGATATGCTGTATATCCAGAAACTATATTTGTTGAAGTTAAAACAGCTCCACTACCAAAAAAAACTCCATTACCAGTAGAAGAATTTTCATAATAGAAACCACTGCTATTATTATTTCCTGCACTAACATTTATTGCATATGCTGTTGAAGTTGCTCCAGACATAGGAATACTTATACCACTACGAAAATTATTGGTTGTTGGATTTATGGTAAATAAATAATTTGCTGTAGGAGCAGGAAATGTAGCGTTATCACTTAAAACTAATTGACCTGTTTCGTATAAACGCATGCGTTCGGCTACTGAGTTGTTATTATTGGTAAAAAATCGTAAATCGCCCGAAGCATTTCCACCCGAATACGCAGTTAAATAGCTTTGAATATTTGCTGTAATACGGTTGTTTGTTGCTTGAGTTGCTGCAAAAAATAATCCCCCAGAACGAGCTCCAGCGGTAGTAGAATGTGTACTTAATACTAATTGAGAACCAACACTATTTCCACCATCATGAACATGTAAAACGGCAGAATTTCCATCCAAATTTATTACAGGAAAATTTGTTCCGATTCCAACCGTGGGATAAGTACTGTATGACGAACTCATAATTCGCATTCGATTAAGATTGTTTGTACGAAATTGTAAATCTTTATCGTTGGTGGTTCCTAAAAAATTTGTAGCAGGATCCGTATTATCATTTCCGGTTATCATCCAGGCTTCTTTGCCGACAAGAAATTTTACCCAATTAGGCGAAGCCGGCGTACCTGCATTGTAGTAATAACCTACACCCTGACCTCCTGTCATACTTGCATTGGTGTTATAAACTAACAACGATGTTGCCGGTGAAGAAATAGTTGTTCCATCGGTATTGCTCGTTAGCGAAATTCTTGGAATTAATAAACCTTTTCCTGCCCAATCAACATCTAATGCAGCCGATGCATCGGGAGCATTTCCGGTTGTATTGATGGCTATTTGGTTAAAGCCTAAAAGTGGAAATGCTAATAAGTATATTAATAAAAATTTTTTCATAGTAAATCGATTTTTACCAAACAAATATACGAAAAAATATCTAATAAAGTTATTAATTTTTTTAAAATTAATCAACGAATGTTCATATTTGTCAAGTTTCACAAGGTTGTTTATGATAACTTAATTGCAAAGATA
>DAOOWN010000074.1:13384-14785 GCA_035371305.1 Bacteroidales bacterium | reverse complement strand
CATGAGTTATTAATAACTTTATAAATTTGAATTTTTTGGTCATTTAATCTAAACCAAACAAAATAAGAATTACCTCTGTTAGATGAATCTGGCTGATCGGCAAAGAAATGGAAACCGGCTCTCCTATTTGATCCCGAACCCGACATACTTGCTTTCCAATGATACAAATATCTGTTGGACAAATTTTGAGTTAATGGTGCATAAATATTCGTATTTGATAAGCTTTCGTCAGATTGCTCTAATTTATGATTTGAATTAATAAACCAAGTTCCAGTTGATACCGTCCATTCATTGTTTATCGAAGTCGTATTAAAATTATCGTTAAAAAATCCTTTATTGTTATTTGCACGCCACTCACCGGCAAAATAATCCGAAACGGAATAAAAACTTTTTTCAATTCCGCTGCCATTTGTATTATCTAAATCGGAAAAGTTTACAACAAAGTTGGTTGTATCCCAGTTAGCTGGAACAGATATTTGTGTTGTTGGTGGAATGAAATCTCCCGGATTTGGTTCTAGGCATTGTGTAACAGCAAAACCTCCCAATTCAGCCAATTTTGCATTTCCAATACTATCAATTTGGGCAATGGTCGGTATTGTTCCTTGTCCGTATCCAGAATACGGGAAAATTATATAATCAATGATTCCTAAAGAAGTTCCACCAGTTCTGGGATTTGAATTAATTCCAATTTGCTGAGCCAAATATATTGAGCCTTCGCCTAACTTACCGGAAGGACCTGCATCAGCATAAATGGCAAAACATCCCTGACCGGTTTGTGTATTATATACATAACCCACATCGCCAATGCGAATACCACCTAACGAAACAACAGCCGAAGGCAATACAAAAAAAGGAACCGTTTCGGAATTAGTATATCTTAATGGGTTGGTTACTCCATAAGCAGAATTTACCAATGAGGTTGTTGACACGTACATACCCGGATATGGGTCGCCGGGACCTTGAATAATAGGATCGCCATTTGAATCGGTTACGACTCCCCACCAATTACCCGGATAACCGGCATTAGCTGTCCAATCTAATCCTGTATTATTCGGTCCATAAGCCCTTGGACTTCCATCAGCATCAATCGCCATTTTGGCTTTATACATGGTTGCCCCTGAGGGATTATGATGGTAAACATTAAAATTTTCAATAGTTGTTTGCAATGTTAAATCGCAATTCACCTGAGCAAAACCATTAAATGTAAACCAAAATGCTATAATTGTCAAATTGAGTTTCATGATTTTTTTTAGTAAAGTTAATAAAACTAAATTATTTAGCAAAAAAATTTACGTTTTATTTTTACAATTTAAAAAGGCAATAAACTTATCGCTTTATTGATTTTACATTCAAACGCTTTAACCTTCGTTCTTCTATCAATGCTTCTCTTTTACTTGAAAA
>DAOOWN010000074.1:0-13284 GCA_035371305.1 Bacteroidales bacterium | reverse complement strand
CTTGTAATATATACCCGAAGCATTTTCTATGATATAAACCCAATACATAAAAAAACCGCTCCATTTAGAGCGGTTGCGGTGTGTCTCGTCATTGCAACATGACGAGATCGAACCCGTCTCGTTGCATTTGCAACGAGATGACAGGCCGGCATTCTAACCCTTTTCGATTAATCGCTTTATTGATTTTGCATTCAAACGCTTTAACCTTCGTTCTTCTATCAATGCTTCTCTTTTACTTGAAAATGACTTACTATAAACTAATTTCCAAGGACCTTTGCCACTTGTATAGCGACTTTCACCTGAATTATGCTCATTTATTCGTTTTTCCAGGTTCTCAGTATAACCCTTGTAATATATACCCGAAGCATTTTCTATGATATAAACCCAATACATAAAAAAAACCGCTCCATTTAGAGCGGTTGCGGTGTGGACGGGACTCGAACCCGCGACCTCCGGCGTGACAGGCCGGCATTCTAACCAGCTGAACTACCACACCCTGTTAAAATGCAGGTGCAAAGATAAACGTTTTTTTTCATTTGAAAAAATATTTTTCGGCATTTTTTGAAAAAAAACTAAATTGCACCTTGCCATAGCTCCTTTGATGTATGAAATACGGTTCATTTAAAAAAGCATTCTTTTTGCTATGCTCTATTATTAGTAAACCCTCTTCTTTCAATATTTCATGCTCAAATATTAATTTGGGCAATCGGTCTATTCCATCCAAATCATACGGCGGATCGCAAAAAATCAAATCAAATGTTGATTTCACTTTTTCGATATACCTGAATGCATCTGCTTCGACAACAAACAACGGCATTTGTAAATCTTTTGCAGTTTTCCTGATAAAAGCAGCATGGTTGGGGTTTAGTTCAACTGCTGTAACCGATTTTGCTTCGCGAGATGCAAACTCATAACTTAAAAAACCGGTTCCACTAAACAAGTCTAATACTGACAATCCTTCTAAATCGATACGATGCGATAAAATATCGAATAAACCTTCTTTAGCAAAATCAGTTGTCGGGCGTGCTTTCATATTTGCAGGAGGAACAATTTTTCTTCCTTTGTATTTTCCGCTAATAATTCTCATACGGTAAACTGAATAATGTAGCAAATTGATGTGATTGCAACTCGTTGAAACGGTAGCTGTATATATTTTGTGGATTTAATTTAGCCCATTCAATCGAAAAATCAAAGTCTTTCATTTTCTTTATCAAGTCATTTTTTTTATCTATCCAACCCGTTAAAATAAAAGTATTCTGCTTAACATTGATTTCCATATTCTTTATTAACCAATGCAAATAGTATAATATATCATCATTATTTTGGTACGTATAAGTATTGTACAAAATCAGTTGATGATTATTTTTTAACACAACTTCAAAATAATTTTCATATAAATGAATATAGACGGACGATTTGTAATTATATTTTTTGTCCATCCACGAAGTTAATCCTAAAAGTGCATGAGCATGATGATAAATTTTACTCTGCGAATACTCCGTAATAATTCTTTCTAATGACTGATGTATCGAAAATTGAACAAGAACATTATATTCTCCTTTCACAGTCAATATATCCTTTTTTTCTCCTATAACAAATTTAAACAAATTTTCTTCTTCTTCTTTTATTAAAAAGGATTCCGGTATAATATGTACAAATTGATTTGAAAAAATAAATCGTATATCAGGAATCTCATTGGTTAAGTGATGCTTTTTCATAAACTCAGATAACATTACATCATCCAAGTCGTTTTCGAAATATTCAGAAGCTAAATAAATATATTTTTTTCGTACTGTATCTAAATAGGCAAGATTTATAAACCGTTGCCCAATATTTACAAATGCTTTATATGAAGAAAAAAAAGTCTGATGAAAGGTTTCATCAGACAATACAATACTTTTTTGAAACATAATTATTCCCAGTTACCGGAAGTTGAAGCTTCGGTCATACTTCCAACTTTTAATTGGAAGGTAGGATCGAATGGTTTAGGGTCAGTAGCTTCAAATACTTTAACCTTAACTTTAGAACCTGTAATTATTTCTCCTGCTTTTAAATCGAATGCTAAACCATTAGAAAATGGAACAAACTTAATTGAATCGGCAATGAAATTTTTAGGAAATAGTGTATCCTTAACAGCAATATTAATGGTATCACGATAAACTAATTTCATTTTAAGTGCTTGTTCTTCGGTTAACGTATCGGGAACAGTACCAATTGCTTTTACAATTGGCATTGAATCTGTTTTAATAAACATTATCAAGCTATCAAAATTTGCTGTATAACGTCCATATTTATCATAAAAGCCAATCTCGGCAGTTCGAATGTGTTTTAAACGTTCAATAATTTTTGCATACCTTTTATCTCTTTCTTCCTGAAAGCGAATAGGTTTACGAACGCTATCATAAATTAAATAGGCAAGAACTAAGATAGCTACAATTAAAACTCCTTTAATAATTTTGCTTACCATGTAAAAAAAGTTTAGTTTTGCTGGCAAAGTTAGTTTTTTTTTAGACAAGTTATTTCATTGAATAATTTTTTTTATGCTGAATCAATTTTTTTTTAACGAAACCATCAAAAATCTTGAGTATGAACCTACTGAAGATCAAAAAGCAGCCCTTTCTGCATTTACGGATTTCTTTTTTTCAACCGAACATCGAGTTTTTATATTAAATGGATATGCCGGAACCGGTAAAACCACCGTTATAAAATCCATAACAAAAACGTTATTGAATGTAAAATACCCGTTTGTTTTATTAGCACCCACCGGTAGAGCTGCTAAAGTACTTTCAAATTATTGCCAGCAAAATGCATATACCATTCACAAGCATATATACAGACAAAAATCTGAGGATGAATTTCGGTTTGTATTGAATTACAACAGTTTAAAACAAGGAATCTTTTTTATTGATGAAGCTTCATTACTTTCAAATGAAGGAAATGACAATAATATTTTTGGAAGCGGAAGGCTTTTAGATGATTTATTGGAATTTGTTTTTCAACACCCTAATAACAAATTAGTAATTATAGGTGATGCTGCTCAATTGCCACCTGTCGGGTCAAATTTCCATCCGGCTTTAAACACAAAAGAATTTAACGAAAGAGATTTCAATAATATTTTTTCTGAAATGAAAGAAGTTGTACGTCAACAAGAAGACTCTACCATATATAAAAATGCTACGTTGCTAAGAAAAAATATCGAACAACAACTTCCTCAACTGCCCATATTTAATTCTAATAAAAACGATTTTGAATTTATCTCTTCTTCCGATTCGCTTGAATATATTGGTTCATCATACAGTAAAGTTGGCTTGGACGAAACCGTTGTATTGTGCTACTCAAACAAAAGAGCATTACAAATAAACAAAGCTATACGAAACAGAATCTTTTTTTACGAGAACGAATTGGTAAACGGCGAATTACTAATGGTTGTCAAAAATAACTATATGTCGCTGCCTAACGACGTCCCTTTCAATTTTATTGCAAATGGAGAAATGATACATATTCGCAAACTTTTGAAAACAGAAGAGCTTTATGGTTTTAGATTTAAACGAGTTTATGCAGAACTAAGCTCTGCACCGGGCATTGAATTGCCTTGTTTATTACTCGAAGAAACGTTATTTTCCGAACAAGCCAGCCTATCAAGAGATCGCCAAGAAGAGCTATACAGGCAAGTGGCAATGGATTTTGAAGATATCAAATCGAAAAAGAAACGCATGACCATGATACGCGAAAATCCCTATTTTAATGCACTTCAAATAAAATATGCCTATGCTATAACAGCTCACAAATCACAAGGCGGGCAATGGAAACATGTGTATATCGATCTTTCGTTTTTAAATTATACCGATTTAGAATTAGAACAACTAAAATGGATTTACACGGCGATAACCCGAGCAACCGAAAAAGTATTCATAATAGACATGCCGGAGAAATTTGCTCCCCATATTAAAAATAGCTAATTTCGCTCAAAAAAAAGATGAAAATTGTATTCATGGGAACACCGCAATTTGCGGCATTCACATTACAAGCATTAATCAACAGTAACCATCAAGTGGTAGCAGTGGTAACGGTCCCCGATAAACCGGCCGGAAGAGGATTAAAACCAAGAATGAGCGATGTAAAGCTACTCGCTCTCGAAAATAATATTCCGGTTCTACAACCCGAAAAATTAAAAAACGAGGAATTTTTACAAACACTCCAATCATATAATGCCGATTTATTTGTAGTAGTAGCATTTCGTATGTTGCCCAAAGAAGTATGGTCGATGCCACCCAAAGGAACGATAAACATTCATGCCTCCTTACTGCCTCAATACAGGGGAGCTGCTCCCATAAATTGGGCAATTATCAATGGTGAAAAGACGACCGGTGTTACACTCTTTTTCATTAACGAGCTCATTGATTGCGGCAAAATAATTACTTTTAAAGAAGTTCCCATTTTACCCAACTATAATGCAGGTATTTTGCACGATATACTGATGAAAGAAGGTGCTGAATTATTAATAAAAACTCTACCTGATATTGAACTAAATAAGGTAGAATGTATTTCACAAGAATCCTTTACCATTTCAAACGAGCAATTAAAACCCGCACCCAAAATAAACCCTGAAATTTGTAAAATAAATTGGAGTTTAAAAATTGAACAAATTCACAATCTGATTCGTGGTCTTAGTCCCTATCCTGCTGCCTTTACAAAATTACATAACAAAAAAACCGGAAAAGAAATTCATTTTAAAATCTTATCTTCAGAAATCATTGACGGCAAACATGCAAGTTCACCCGGAACAATTTTGTCCGATAACAAATCATATCTTTATATTACAGCAGATGGTGGTTTATTGCAAGTTAACGAATGCCAACCCGAAGGGAAAAAACGTATGAATATTAAAGATTTTTTAAACGGGTTTAAAGGTATAGAAGATTGGGTGGGCATTTATTGATTCTGTATCATCCATATAGCGTCCAACGTCATCATTGAATCTAAAGAAATCTTATTATCTAAAGCTTTTTGTTTTATTTGATTAAGCCATTCGTTATTTTCAGTCATTTTCTTTTTTATCTTTTTTACTTCATTCCAATATTCGATCGAATTTTGAACAATACCTTTTGCTAAAACATTGTATGTGTTTTCAATAAAGCCCCAGCCCATGCCTTCAATATGAAAAGCAGAACAAATAATAATTATTACATCATATTTTTTAATCTCATCTTTTAATCTTAAATCTTTTACTGATAACACATTTTCAAATGACTCTGGATAAACTGTTTCGTTGTAATACCAAAATTTATTTTCTGAAAAACACTCGGTAAAACGAAAATTGCAAATTCCCCAATAAAAACTATCGCCAATAACTAATAATTTGGGTGTTTGGCACGCTTCGCTTTTTTTGATACTTATATTTGGATAAGCTAATTTGTTTGATTTAATATCAAATAAAAGGTTCATCCCATCTGCTAAATCTGCATCTGTATATTTAGGTTTTTCTGAAATTTCTATTTTATCCCAAAATAAATGCGGCATTATTATACTCCTATCGTTTTCGATATATTTTATAATTGAATCAGCAGCCAATAATGCACTATAATGACTCCAATGCACTCCTAATTTAGGATACAAACTATATTTTGACTTATTCTTATTTTCTTTGAAATACTTAAAGTCTATATATTTTATTTTTAAATCGTTCATTAACTTTACAGATAACTCATAATTTGTAACTTTCTTTTCGAGTTTTAAACTATCAGGAATATACTCCGGATAAAAATAAGCTTTACTCGGAGCTATAACTAATATTAACGTCTTATTTGTCTTTGCTAAAGAATCTTGAATATATTTAAATTTCGATAATTTTGTCTTCCAAACTTCTTCAGTCATTAAATTAACACCAAAATAAGAATCGATATATGGCTTTTCGAACAAATAATTATCTTTACCAACTCTAACATTTTTCGCCTTAGCCTTATTAAACATCCAAAAAGCCAATTGATTGTTTAATCGCACAAAAATATTTCTGTATCCAAAATTATCGTTAATATATTTTTCTTTTTTTTCTTGAAAATGTCCTGAAAACCAATCTTTAAAAGAAAAAACAGTATCTTCACTTAGCACTACTGCTCCCTGCAATGGTTTTACGTCAGAAAAATGTAAAACGGATTGTAAAAAAGGTATAAAAAGTATTATAAAAATGAGATTAAAATATATAACTCGTGCTTTCATAAAGTTTAAAATCTAAAATAGATAAAAGGATTAAAACCAAACGCTGTTATAGACGACACGCACAAAATAAAAAGTATTATAATGGTCGAAAACATTAAATGATGTTTTGTATTGGAGTATGGTTTAAAATAAACTTGATCCTGAAGTTTTTGGCCTTTATCGAACAGTACGAAAAAAGAAAAAATAATTGCTAAAGTTAAATAAAAGACAAATTCTATATCCAGTTTAACATTAGTTAAACCATTCATTTTAAATGCAAACATCTTTTTTAAAAAGACAAATGCATCGGAAATGTTTTCAATTCTAAAAAAGACCCAACCTATAACTACTACAATAAATGTGAATATCACACGTGGAATTTTCCCTATTTTCTCTGACAATTTTAACCAAAATGCTCTCTCTATCACTAAAAAGAACCCATGATAAGCTCCCCACAAAACAAAGCTCCATGAAGCCCCATGCCATAAACCCGAAGCAAGAAAAACAAACCACAAATTAAAATAAAGTCGAGTTTTTGATTTTACTTTATTCCCACCCAATGGAATATACAAATAATTTCTCATCCAACTACCTAAGGAAATATGCCACCTTCGCCAAAATTCGGTGATACTTTGCGAGACATATGGATTGTTAAAATTTTCGGGAAATACAAAACCCATCATTTTACCTAAACCTATTGCCATATCAGAATATCCCGAAAAATCAAAATATATTTGAAACGTATAAGATAAGATTCCAATCCAAGCTGTACCGGTTCCTATATCGTTAAAATTCATTGCAAATATAGAATCTGCCTGTTGCCCCATTTGATTTGCAATAAGCACTTTCTTTGAAAGCCCCAAAATAAAGCGATAAAATCCTATTAAGCGATTATCAAGATTATCATTATGGCTTCTATCCGTAATTTGGTCAGCTAAATCGTGATAACGAATAATGGGTCCGGCTATCAATTTTGGAAAAAGGATAATATAAAGTTGATAATCCCAAAAATTCTTCAAAGGTTTATGAACCCCTCTGTAAACATCTACAACATAAGTAATCGTTTCGAAAGTATAAAATGAAATACCAATAGGTAATACTAACTTTGTCCATTTAATTGCACTAAAACCCAATAATCCCAAAAAGGCATTAACATTTTCTATAAAAAAATTAGAGTATTTAAAATAGAAAAGTAATCCTAAGTTCATGGATACTGAAAAGGCTAACATTAATCGCCTTTTGGTTTTATTATTAATACTCGACATCCATTTCACTAAATGAAAATCGATAAAAGTTGTCCCCAGAATTACAAAAATAAAGCGGGGTGCACCCCAACTATAAAAAAAGACACTAAATAAAAGAATAACAATATTCTTATATTTTTTATCTACTAAATAATAAGTTAACAAAAAAGTTGGTAAAAAGTATAAAAGAAATACAATGCTGCTAAAAACCATAATTCAAATTTGCAGCAAAGCTAATTTTTTTTTATGAAAAATACTTCTTAAAATGCTCAAAAAAGTTTTTATCCTTTTTAGCATTTTCAGGTTTAAAGCTTTCCGAATCTTCAAGTTTCTCTAATATTCTACGTTCATCTTTTGAAATATTAGTCGGAATATAAACAATAACGCGAACAATTAAATCGCCGCGTCCATAACCTTGAACTTCGGGCAATCCTTTACCCCTAATGCGCAATAATTTACCGGAGGTAGTTCCGGGGTCGATTTTCACTTTTACCTTTCCTCCTTCAATCAATGGAATTTCTATCGTACTTCCCAAAATTGCCTGAGGAATGGAAACGATTAAATTATAAATTAAATTATTATCTTCTCTTATATAATCGGGGTGTTTTTCTTCTTCTATTAAAATAATTAAATCGCCGGGTACTCCGCCATGTCGTGCAGCATTCCCTTTTCCTGACAACGAAAGTTGCATCCCCTCTGCTACACCTGCCGGTATATTAATATTTATTACTTCTTCGTCGTGAACCACACCTTCGCCTGCACATTTATTACATTTGGAAGTTATAATTCTGCCTTCTCCATTACATGTAGGACAGGGAGAAGTCGACTGCATTTGCCCTAATATGGTTCGGGTAATCCTTGTTACATAACCCTGACCATTGCATGTAGAACATTCGCGATACGAATGACTATCTTTAGCTCCAGTGCCATTACACGTTGTACATTGAACAAGTTTTCTGACCTTTATTTTTTTCTCTACTCCGGTAGCAATCTCTTGTAGGGTAAGCTTAACTTTAATTCGCAAATTGGTACCCTTATTAACCCTTTGACGCGAACTTCCACGTCCAAATCCGCCAAAACCGCCAAAACCAAAATCACCAAAAATATCGCCAAATCTGCTAAAAATATCTTCCATGTCAAAACCACCAAATCCACCACCGCTTGCAGCACTGCTTCCTACTCCGGCATGGCCAAATTGGTCGTAGCGACGGCGTTTTTCGTCATCACTCAACACATCATACGCTTCTGCAGCCTCCTTAAATTTTTCTTCAGCCTCTTTATCTCCCGGATTTCTATCTGGATGATATTGCAAAGCTTTTTTTCGATATGCTTTTTTTATCTCTTCTTTGGTAGCGTTTTTCGAAACTTCCAATACTTCGTAATAATCTCGTTTTGTCATATGGTTTATTCTCCTACAACTACTTTGGCAAATCGAATAACTTTATCATGAAGCATATAACCTTTTTGAATCACATCAATAACCTTACCTTTCAATTCGTCGCTTGGAGCGGGAAAACGAGTTATTGCTTCATGAAAATCGGTATTAAATTCGGCATTTTTTGATTCAATTTCTTTAATTCCTTGTTGTTTCATAAATTCATGAAACTTAGCATTTATTAAATCAATACCTTGTTTAATTCCCTCTATATCGTTGCTATTTTTAATAGAATTTTCAGCTCTTTCAAAATCGTCAAGAATAGAGAGCAAGTTTGTTAAAACCGTTTCACCTCCATATTTCAGTAGATCCGATTTTTCTTTTAACGTACGTTTTTTATAATTATCGAACTCAGCAGCTAAACGCAAGTATTTGTCATTGGTTTCCTTATATTTTTCTGTCAAATTTTCAATTTCTTGTTGTAGCTTTAATAATTCTTTATTTGATTTTTCGTCTTTTTTTTTCTTTTTCTTAGATGACAAAGAACTTGTTTCCTTTTCTTCACATTCTTGATTTGTTGAAACATTTTCTTCTTTTACTTCTTGGTTCTCTTTTACTTCGTTTTCTTCCATAATATTTTTTTTTGCATGCTCATTAACAAATGTTTTGCCATTGCTAAAATCAGACAGTTTGTCAGTCTTCGTTAAGTTTTTCCCAGATTAAATTTACCAATTCGGGAAGTTTTTTCTGAGATACAGATGAAAAAAGTATTTTGGGTTCTGATAATTTTGAAATTTTCCGTAATATTTTCTTTTCATCTTCAATTGATAACAAATCTGCTTTAGATATAGCAACAATGCGTTTTTTACTAAGTAGCTCTTCGTTATATAATTCCAATTCTCGAATAAGTGTCGTATATTCAGCAAGTATATCCGGTGAATTTGCTGGAATTAAAAACAAAAGAATAGAGTTTCGTTCTATATGTCTTAAAAAACGCAAGCCTAATCCTTTTCCCTCGTGTGCTCCTTCAATAATACCGGGTATATCGGCCATTACAAACGAATACCTATCGTTAACTTTAACAATGCCGACATTGGGCACCAGTGTTGTAAAAGGATAATCGGCTATTTTGGGCTTAGCTGCCGATACAGACGACAACAGCGTGCTTTTACCGGCATTGGGAAATCCAACTAAACCGACATCAGCCAATATTTTTAATTCGATATAAACCCAACGTTCTTGCCCCTCCTCTCCTTGTTGAGCAAAACGTGGAGTTCGCATGGTTGCCGATTTAAAAAATGAATTTCCTTTTCCACCACGTCCTCCTTTTAGCAAAATAATTTCTTGGTTATGTTCTGTTACTTCGGCTAATAATTCGTTTGTTTCGGCATCCTTAACTTGGGTTCCAAGTGGTACTTCAATGTAAATGTCATCGGCATCAGCTCCAAATCGATTGTTTGAACTTCCATGTCCTCCGTTACCGGCAATAAAATGCTTGTGGTATCGTAAATGCAGCAATGTCCATAGATTTCTGTTACCCTTTAAAATAATATGACCTCCTCTACCACCGTCGCCGCCATCGGGTCCTCCTTTTATGGTTCTTTTATCACGATGAAAATGTACACTACCGGCTCCTCCATTTCCCGATTTTAAATAGATTTTAATAAAATCTATAAAATTATTTTCGCTCATTTACAAACACTTGGAAAAATTATCGATATTATAGCATACGTCTTTAAAAACCTCATCTTCGGTTTGCATGCCATTAACTTTAAACGCTTTTCCTTGTTTTAAATAATAATCTAAAACAGGAGCTGTTTGATTTTGATATACTTTTATTCTATTTTCAATAATATGAAGTTCGTCGTCTTTGCGTCCTTCTATGGAAGCTCTATTTAAGAGTCTTTTTATCAGCTCTTCTTTATCAACTTCAAGTACAACCATTATACATATGGTTTTATTTCTACCTAAAAGCATGTTATCAAGTGCCTTTGCTTGAGGGACAGTTCTCGGAAATCCATCAAAGACAAAGCCTTTAATAGCTTTGTCTTCAAAAAGTTCTTCGATCATGCTAATTACTACTTCATCTGGAACAAGTTCACCTTTGTCTATATAATGTTGTGCAATACGTCCTAATGGCGTTTGCTCGGCTATCTCTTTTCGTAAAATATCTCCCGTTGACAAATGATTCAAATTATAATGTTGAATCAAACGTTTCGATTGTGTCCCTTTGCCGGAGCCGGGAGGACCAAACAATAAAATATTAAGCATATAGGTTGTTTATTTTATTAACGAATAAATTTCAGGAAGGTTACGTCCATATCCATCATAATCTAAACCGTAACCAACAATAAAATCGTTTGGAATTTCCATTCCTACGTAATCTAACTTTATGACCTTTTTATAAGCTTCGGGCTTAAACAAAAAAGTAACTAATTTTATATCGGCCGGCTCAAAACCACGAAGTTGACAAATTATATTTTCCAATGTTTCGCCACTATCAACAATATCTTCTAAAACAATGACTATTTTGTTTTTCAAATTTTCGTTTATACCAATCAAGCTTTTCACAACTCCTGTTGATTGAGTACCGGAGTATGAAGCTAGTTTTAAAAATGTAATTCTACACGGAAAATCAATTCTACGAAACAAATCGGCAGCAAACATAAAAGAACCATTTAGAATTCCCAAAAACACAACTTCATTTTTTACGTTTTTCATGTCATCATTCAGGCGTTGTGCTAATCTATTTACAGCTTCGGATATTTTTTCTGCACTTATACTTAAACCAAAGGTCTTATCTAAAATTGTAACCTTCTTTTCCATTTTATACCTATATTTAATAAAAAGTTAAGTTTAAAAAACTATGTAAAGATACACATTTTTTGGCTACAAAAAAGTGGTTCTTTATAAATAAAACTAAATCAATTGATTAAAAAATCAGCTATACCAGTGATAAGTTGATCTACATCTTTTTTATTGGTAAAAATATTTACAGAAGCCCTGACATATCCGTTTCTTAACGATGTAATCACCTTTCTTTTTTCTAAAAATTGAACTAAATCTGCATTAGATTTTTCTTTTAACGAAAACGAAATAATAGCCGATCGCTCATCTTTGGTATTGATGGGACTAATAATTTCTACGCCGGCTTCTTTCAATTTATCAATCAAATAATCAGATATTTCGAACAAATATGAGCGTATATTCTCCCAACCAAGCGATGACAAATACTCTAACGAAACCCCCAAGCCTAATCTGCTTTTATAATTTGAGCTTCCGAAATTATATTGCATGGATGTACTCCATATATCAAAAGGTTTACCTTTGGACGTATGAATAAAATCATTGCTATTGCTCACATCCACCGAAAGCCATCCGGCAAAAGGGCTGGGATATTCTTTTCTAAATTTTTCAGTAGTTATAAACAAGGTTCCTATATGCCCGCAAAATCCCCACTTATGCACAGAGCAAGTTAATACATCCACATTCATCGTTTTCATATTAATTGGAAATAAGGGGAAAGCCTGTGTAGCATTAACAATGAAAAGAATGTTGCGTTCTTTTAATGCAGCTCCAAGTTTTGTTAAGTCTTGTCTAAAACCTGTACAATATTGAACATAAGATGTAACAACGGCCAATGTGTTATTATCACACAACGATAAAATAGAATCGGTTGAATAACGGTGGTTGTCGGGTTTGGCGTATCTCATTTCAATTCCCTGATATTCAAAAGGAACAGAATTAGAAGGGAATTCTTCTTCTACACTTACAATATTAAAATTTGATTTCTTTTGCTTGAATGAAGCTGCAACGAGCGACATTGCCAATGAATTGCTATCGGTAAATGCAATATCCGATGCCTTGCAATGAACTAAAGATGCAATTTTCTCATACATCTGCAGCTGACTTAGCATATCATCGTGCCAAAATAAATCACCATGCTCAGACAATGATTTATATCCATTATTAACTTTATCGAGTACTTTTAACGGAACCGGACTCATACCCGCACTTTGAAAATAAGCATACTCTTTCGTTAACGGAAACTGTTCGCGAATAGAAACGATATCTAACATTTTTTTTTTGCAAAATTAGCGAATTAACCAATATCAAATCTTCAAAAAAAATAAGTATTTTTGTCCATAAACAAATTTGTTTTTTTATGAATCCTATGGTAAGCATTATTATGGGCAGTACAAGCGATTGGCCTGTTATGGAACAAGCAGCTAAGCTTTTAAATGATTTTGAAATACCCTTTGAAGTCAATGCGTTATCGGCACATCGAACTCCTCAGATGGTAGAAGAGTTTGCATCAAATGCTCATAAAAAGGGAATTAAAGTAATTATTGCAGGTGCTGGCGGTGCTGCACATCTACCGGGTGTAATTGCTGCATATACACCACTTCCGGTAATAGGAGTACCCTGTCGCAGCAGTATTTCCATTGACGGATGGGATAGTATTCTTTC
>DAOOWN010000073.1:0-15075 GCA_035371305.1 Bacteroidales bacterium | reverse complement strand
TTTTATTGATTATTGTTCTTTGTTGATTTTTTTGCGACAATTATTTAATATGGTATTTTCCCTTTTTTTCTTCATCTTTGCAAGAAAAAACTTTCATGAGCGCTTGGGTGCTATTTCTGGTTTTACTTTTATACTTTGCTTTGATAATGCTTATAGCCTGGAAAACATCGAAGGACGCCACTTCGCTTACATTTTTCAATGCTAATCGTCGTAGTAAGTGGTATTGGGTAGCTTTTGGTATGGTGGGCACTTCGCTATCGGGTGTTACTTTTATGTCGGTACCGGGATGGGTTGGTACTACACAGTTTTCGTATATGGCTATGGTCTTGGGTTATATTGCAGGTTATTTTCTTATAGCTTTTATTTTGCTGCCATTGTACTATAGGCTAAATTTGCCTTCAATATATTCTTACCTCCATCAACGTTTCGGAGTGAGTTCTTATAAAACCGGTGCTGCTTTTTTTATTCTGTCGCGTAGTTTGGGAGCAGCATTTAGAATGTATATTGTTGTAAATGTTTTACAAATATTTGTTTTTGATGCATGGAAAATTCCCTTTGGTATTACAACATTATTCTTTTTATTCTTAATGCTTTTATACACATACAGAGGAGGAGTAAAAACGTTGGTTTATACCGATACATTACAAACGCTGGGAATGTTGATTGCTGTTATATTTACCATTTACTATATTGCCAATGCACTCAATAGTCCTATTACAGATTTGGTTGCCCAAGTGAAAAGCAGCGATATGTCAAAATGGTTTTTCTGGGGCGACTGGAACGATAAACGCCATTTTTTGAAACAATTTCTTGCCGGTATGTTTATTACACTTACTATGACCGGATTAGACCAGGAAATGATGCAGAAAAACCTGAGTTGTAAAAATGTTGGCGATGCACAAAAAAACATGATTACCTATAGCTTGGTGATAGCAGTAGTCAATTTGCTTTTTTTATTTTTAGGAGCTTTATTATACATATATGCACAACGTCAAGGTATTGCCATACCAGAAAAAACAGACGATTTATATCCTATTATAGCACTGCAAAGTTTTGGTGGAATAACGGCAGTAATTTTTTTAGTCGGTGTTATTTCAGCTGCTTTCCCCAGTGCCGATGGAGCTTTAACTTCTTTAACAACCATTTTCAGCATTGATATTCTTGGATTAACAAGGAAAAATATTTCGGAAGAAAAAATCAGAAAAACAAGAATTAAAGTTCATATTACTTTTGCCATCTTGCTTTATATAATAGTAGTAATATTTAGCTCCATTAATAACGAAGCCGTTATTAGCGAGTTGTTTACGGTTGCCGGATATACATATGGTCCATTGTTGGGATTATATGCTTTTGGGCTTTTAACAAAGCGAGTAGTTTTTGATAAATTGGTTCCGTTTATAGCCATCTTTTCGCCGTTGTTTTGCTATCTTTTAAATGAAAATTCAATGTATTTGTTGAACGGTTATAAATTTGGATTTGAACTTATTTTGGTGAATGGTTTAGCAACCTTTATTTTGCTGTTTCTGTTTTCAAAAAGAAAATAAAAAAGAGGCATCGTTTTTTCGGTGCCCCTTTCATCATTTTTATATGTATAATCTTTAAAAAAGTTTTCCGAGTGAAGCTTTGATGCGCTTAACCGATTCTATAATATTTTCGTCGGATGTGGCATAGGAGAATCGAATATATCCGGGTGCTCCGAATGCTGCACCTCCAACTAAGGCAACATGAGCATCGTTTAATAAATATAAACACAACTCGTTGTCGTCATGAATGGTAATATCTCCATTTGTTCTGCCGATATACGAACGTATATCTGCAAAAACATAGAAAGCACCTTCGGGTACATTAGTTTTCATGTCCGGAACTTCTTTTAGCAACGACAATATCAAATCGCGGCGATGTTTAAATACATCTCTCATGGCATATATGGTGCTATTGTCATTAACAAGACCTGCAAGAGCAGCCATTTGAGCAATAGAAGAAGGCGAAGAAGTCATTTGACCTTGTATTTTTATGATGGCTTTGGCCAACCACGAAGGTGCTGCTAAATAACCAATACGGTAACCGGGCATAGCATAACCTTTTGATACACCATTTACTACTACTACTTGATCTTTTATTTCATCAAATTGTGCAATGCTTTCATGATGTCCAACAAAATTAATGTGTTCATATATTTCGTCAGAAACAACCATTACTTGTTTGTGCCGCGCAAACACCTGTGCAAATGCTTTTAACTCATCTTTTGTGTACAATGAACCGGTTGGATTTGAAGGAGAACTATATAAGAAAATTTTAGTTTTTTCGGTAATGGCATTTTCAATTTGTTCGGGTGTTACTTTAAAGTCGTTTTCTATGGAAGAATCTATGACGACAGCTTTACCTCTTGCCAAGCGAATCATTTCTATATAGCTAACCCAGTAAGGAGCAGGAATTATAACTTCATCGCCTGCATTAACAAGACTCAAAATAACATTCATAATGGAATGTTTTGCTCCGTTAGATACAACAATTTGTTCGGTTTTAAATTCCAGATTGTTGTCGCGTTTAAATTTAGCAACGATTGCTTTACGCAAATCTTCGTAGCCGGCAACAGGAGGATAATATGAATAATTGTCGTCTATTGCTTTTTTTGCAGCTTCTTTTATGTGTTGAGGAACTGTAAAATCTGGTTCGCCAATACTAAGATTGATAACATCAATACCCTGAGCTTTTAATTCACGACTTTTTTGAGTCATGGCTAACGTTTGCGATTCGGATAAGGCTTTTACACGGTCTGCTAATAAATCCATTGGATTAACTTTTAATAATGTTTCTGTAACCATTTGTGTTCTAAAATGATTTAGGTGAAGCAAAGGTATGAATTAATTTGCGAAAAAATGTTTAAACTTGTGAAAAATTTTAACAATTTATTAACCATGAACGAAATTGCTGTTATTATCATTGTTTTGCTTACGGGTGGGGTTGTTTTGGCTACTGCCTATTATTTGCTTAAACTATTTTTTGACAATGAGCGAACCAAACGAACCTGGGAATATAAAACAGAACATATGAAAGTAACCGTTCCTCTTCGTTTGCAGGCATACGAGCGAATGATATTGTTTATGGAGCGAATGTCGCCCAACTCGTTGATAGTGCGTTTACAAAGCCCAACTATGACATCCAGACAATTGCAAATGGATATGCTTAGCCTTATAAGAGCTGAATTTGAACACAATCTTGCTCAACAATTGTATATTTCAAAACAGGCATGGGATGTAGTTGTTTCGGCCAAAGAAAATGTAATTAAAATTATTAATATTGCAGCCGATGAAATAGAACCCGGTGCTCCTTATATGGAATTGAGTCAAAAAATTATGGCACAATGGATTGTTTTAAATCCCACTCCAATTCGTGCTGCTATCGATTTTTTAAAAGACGAAGCCAATCAATTGTTTTAATTTTTTTCAAACGTTTTAAAAAAAAGCATATCTTTGTATGAAAAATGTTTTGGCACAAGTTTTGAAATTGTGCCCGCTTGTTAATTTAAAAACTATTTTTATGAAAAAATTTATTTTGTTTTTAATTTGTGTAATGCTTGTTTTACCGGAGTTGTCTAATGCTCAAAACAAAAAGAACAAGAAAAAAAGTAAAAAAGAAAAAACAGAACAGGTAACACCTCAAGCTCAGAAAGAAGTATCGCCAACATTGCAAACTCAACCCACGGAAGCCAAACCTGCAGAAAAAAATCCGAATGAGTCGAAACCCTTAGAAGCTAAGCCGGTAGAAATGGGAAAACCTGAAAATGCCGTATCAAAACCGGTTGAGTCCGAAAAACCTCAGGTTGCTGCAAACATTGATGCCAAACCTATCAATGTAGAACAAGTGATAGCTCAATCAAAACCAGTTATACAAGAAAAACCCAACGGCTCTATCAACTGGACGGAGCAATACATTGAAGCAAAAGGTGCTTCGGTTATTGACAATGAGCGTTTTAAAAACCCTGCTCAGGCTAAGCTTATGGCAAAAAGAGGAGCGGTTGTGGATGCACAGCGCAACTTATTGGAAATAATAAAAGGTGTGAATGTAACCAGCGAAACAACCGTAAACGATATGATTACAACCCGCGATTATATTTATACAAGAATTGACGGCGTTATAAAAGGAGCACAACTTATTGGCGAACCAATTGAAAAAGATGGTACCATAGAAGTTCGGATGCGAGTTAAAATGTACGATCAAGATGGTATAGCACCTGCCATTTATAGCGACATTCCGGCTCTTAAGAAAGCGGGAACAATTAGCGATGTTGTTAATCAAGTTCCACCCGAAGTTAAAGACCAAGTGTTACAAGGGTTAGCTTTTAATATGAATGGTAAAAAATTCGATCCAAGTATGTTCCCTGTTATTGTTGACGAAAATAATAACCTGGTTTTAGATATGACCAAACTTTATGACCCGAAAACCGGAAAATTTCCCCAATTGCTCAATACAACCGAACAATTGATGAAAGATATCGGGTTTAAAAAAGGAGTAGAAGTGTTAAATGTTATAAAGGCTGAATCAGGTAAGTTGGTGATAGATAACAAGAGCCTGAAAAAAGTTAACTGGCAAAAAATAGGTCAAGTTGCCGGGAAAATTGGTAAATTCTTAATGATGTTAATCTAATTTATTAATTTATGAAACGATGGATATTTTTGACACTAATTGTGTCAATCGTTGCTGTTGGCAATGCCGAAGCTCAGAAAAAGAAAACAAAAAAACAAAAAACAACTACAACAGAAACAAGTCAACCTGTTTCTACTGCTGTAGCACAACCGACTTCGGTTACAATGAATGCTTCTTTAGCAAATGACAACAGCTTAAAAGAAGTAGAAGCGAAAGGTGTAGGACTGAAGCGTGATGACGCATTACAAGATGCACTTAGAAATGCTGTAGGTCAGGCAGCCGGCGTTGCCATAAGTTCAGAAACCAGCATGGAGAATTTCATGGTCGTTCGTGATGCTGTTTCTGCAAAAACAGAGGGTTATGTTGCTTCCTATACCGTAACGAAAGAAACCCCCTTCCCCGATAGATACGAAATTTCTATTCAGGCAAAAGTTAGCTTAAACCCATTAAAAGCCGATATGCAATTGTTGTCAAAAGCTATTGGCGGGGTGCGTTTTTTGGTAATGTACGATGCACGTAAAGTAAAACCCGAAGAAAAACCTTATTATGATTATGCAGTAGAACGAATTAATGAATTTCTTGCCGAACGTAAATATCGTTATATCGAAAAAGAACGCTCTGCTGCTCTTTTAAAAGAAGCAGAAGGTATCTATCAAAATAGCGAAACCAATCAAGAATCGTATGTTCAGCATATTGGTATGAAAGCCGATGCTCAATTTATAATTCTTATTAGCAATATTTCAACATCATCGCGAAGTGAGGCTTTTGATACTCGTACCGCATCTAAAATCATTATCGAAGCCAAAGCATACGACAACTGTACAGCCGAAGGCTTAGGAACCATTGCCTTGGAAAGTGACTGGAAAAGCGGCTCCGATCAAAAATCGACGATGTACGAAGGAATTAAAGAAGGCGTAAATTTAGGAATTACAAAACTTTTATATCTCTTTAATTCATATATCGGTGGTTGGGTAAACAACGGAACACCATTTGAATTACGTTTTTATTCTATTGGAACGTTTCGCGATTTCAGAGAATTAAGAAATAAAATGCTATCCGATTCACGTTTTGGTGGTCAAATAGAGATAGTTAGCTTTGATAATTATACAAAACTCAATCTTACATTTAAAGACAGACCGGATGAGTTGGCTTATAAAATTTTGGATTTTGCCGATGCTATCCCCGAGTTTAAATCAAAAGTTTTAGATGTAAAATTGATATACGGACGCCAAATTAATTTTGCTCCGCAGAAAGTAAAAGTTCCCGAATTAGAAAATAAAAAATAAAAAAGAGTTATGAAAAAATTATTTTTAATATCATTTGTTTTTGTGTATAGTTTTACTCATGCACAGAGTGGCTATTTGTCTTTTTATAGCCAAGATGGCGATAAATTCTGGGTTGTAATTGATGGCAAAAAAATAAATAAAGAACCTCAATACAATGTTGATAAATTCCCGGTTGAAATGAAGTGGGGAAAAGCTAAAATTATTTTTGAAGACACAAAGAAAGGCACTATCGATAAAACGTATCAAGTTGTAGATGTAGATGGAAACAGTTGCTATGTAAAGTACATGATTCGTAAAAATAAAAAGGGGAAATACGAAATACGCGATATTGATGCAACTTGGGAAGTAATAAATAACTCTGGCGCATCTTCTGTAAGTCAACAAACTCAGCAGACACAACAAACACAGCAACCTTCAACTCAACAGTCCGGCACACAAACTCATACAGTTCAGCAAACAACTACGGTTACTGACCCTGCTACCAATGCTAATATAAACATGGGCGTAGGTGTAAATGTTACCGAAACTCAAGATGGTGTAAATATGAATATTTCAATGCCAGGTGTTCAAACATCAACTCAAACTTCGGGCGTTTCAACGCAAGTTACTACAACAACTACCACAAATCAAACAATTCAGCAAGGACAAACAACCATAAAACCAAAGCCTCAACCTGTTCCACAACAAGAAGTAAAGCCTGCCGGCGGTTGTGTTAATCCTATGAGTGATGTTGATTTTCAATCGGCAAAAAAAACGATTTCGTCCAAATCGTTTGAAGACTCTAAACTTACCTTGGCAAAACAAATTGTAAGTGCTAATTGTGTTTTAAGCTCACAAGTAAAGGAAATATTAGACGTGTTTGGTTTTGAAAGTACACGTTTAGAGTTTGCAAAATTTGCATATAAATACACGTACGATAAGAAAAATTATTATAAAGTGAACGAAGGATTTAAATTTGAATCATCTATTGATGAGTTAAATGAATTTATCAATAGCGGAAATTAAGTACTGAATGATAAATATAAAAAAATGAGGGGTTACATGCTGTAATCCCTTTTTTTGTGTTTGAAAAATAATTATCTTCACACAAAAATGTTGATATGTCAGCTGAATTTCAATACATAGTAGTGATTGTTGTATATTTTGCTGCAATTTTATTATTTGGTTTATATCAAGGTCGGAAAGTTAAAACGCAATCAGATTTTTCAATTGCCGGTCGTTCGTTACCGGGGTGGGTTGCTGCATTATCAGAACGTTCAGCCGGGGAGTCGTCATGGGCTTTGCTGGGTTTACCAGGCTATGCTTATGCTGTAGGACTATCGAGCATATGGACGGCGGTGGGTTGTGTTTTGGGTATCGTTGTGGCATGGTGGATATTGGCAGGACGTTTACGCAAGGAAGCCGAAAAATATCAAGCTGAAACCTACACCGATTATTTAGCTAAACGTTTTGGAAAACATGCTTCAATGTTGAGATTAATAGCCGGAGTCGTCATTGTTTTCTTTTTCTTTTTTTACGTTGGTGCTCAATTTTTAGGAGGTGGCAAAACTTTTAATTCTCTTTTTCATATTGATTCGTCTTTAGGAATGATAATCATAGCTGCCATTATTGTACCCTATGCTGTATATGGAGGTTTTAAAAGTGTGGTTTATGCCGATGTTGTTCAGTCCATAATAATGATTTCCATCTTGATATTTACTCCCATTGTTGGAATTTATCAATTGCTCCATGCAGACCATGTGTTTGCTACTTCTATTTCCGAAGCATTGGCCAAATCGGGTAATACATATTTATCATGGTTTGGCGATGCGGGACAAGGAGTTTTATGGGGAACTTTTATTGGAGGGATTTCTTGGTTTTTCGGATATTTGGGAGGGCAACCTCAATTGAGCATTCGTTTTATGGCAATAAAAGACGATAAAAATGCAAAAATTGGACGCAATGTTGGAATTATATGGACCATAATAGCATACATAGGTGCATTAAGCATTGGTTGGCTTGGCATTGCGTTTTTTGGACCAAATGGTCTTAACGATTCGGAACAGGTTATGCCCTCGATGCTTATTCAATTATTCCCGCCTTTTTTAACGGCAATTCTCACTACCGGAATCATTGCAGCTATAATGAGTACTGCTGATTCGTTGTTAATACTATCTGCTACGGAGTTGTCAGAAACGTTGATTAAACCATACTTTTTAAAAAATAAGCTGAAAACTCTTTTTGTATCAAGATTTGTAACTGTACTCATTGCTGTTTTTGCGCTTAGCGCCGCATTTTTTGCTCCAACCAAATTGATTTATACTTTAGTGGGATATGTGTGGGCAGGAATTGGTGGAACTTTTTCTGTTATTATTTTATGTGCTTTATTTTGGAAGCGCTTTCATGCATTGGCAGCTATTATTACAATAATTGTCGGAATAAGTTTTACCATTATATGGATTTCAACAGGAATGGAAGAGGTAGTTACATCTAGAATTTTGACTTTCTTCGTAGCAGCAATAACTGCTATCATTTCAACATATATCATTAAAGAAAAAAATAAATATGAAACCAACATCATCAAAAACTAAAATTGTTGCAACGATAGGTCCGGCAACTTCGTCTAAAGAAATATTAAAAGAATTGATATTGGCAGGTGTGGATGTTTGCCGTTTAAATTTTTCTCATGGCAGCTACGAAGATCATGCAAAAGTTATTCAACATGTTCGTGATTTAAATGCAGAACTCCAGACAGAAGTTGCTTTGCTGGTTGATTTACAAGGTCCGAAATTGCGAATTGGCGATATTGAAAATAATCAGGTATTTCTTAAAGATGGTGAGGAATTTCAAATTGTAACACATCCATGTATAGGAAACGAAAAACAGGCATATATGACCTACGAACAATTTCCTATGGATGTAAACGTGGGCGAGGAAATTTTAATCGATGACGGAAAAATTCGATTAAAAGTAACAGCTACAAACAAAATAGATATGGTGAAGACGAGAGTTGTTAATGGTGGGGTTTTATCGTCTCATAAAGGAGTGAATTTGCCGGATACAGCGGTTTCACTTCCTTGTTTAACCGAAAAAGATATAGAAGATTTAGAGTTTGCACTTTCACAAAATATTGACTGGATAGGATTATCGTTTGTTCGCAAAGCAACAGATATTTTAGAGCTTAAAGAACGAATAAAAAAAGCGAAAGCACATTCATTTGTTGTGGCAAAAATCGAAAAACCCGAAGCTCTTAAGGAATTAGACAATATTATTGATTTAAGCGATGGAATTATGGTGGCTCGTGGCGATTTAGGTGTTGAAATCTCGTTTGACAAGGTGCCGTTAATTCAAAAAGAAATAGTAAAAAAATGTTTATCTCAGGCAAAGCCGGTAATTATTGCAACTCAAATGCTTGAGAGCATGATTTCAACGTTTCGCCCTACCAGAGCTGAGGCTACCGATGTGGCAAATGCTGTTTTAGATGGTGCCGATGCGTTGATGCTAAGCGGTGAAACATCGGTAGGGAAGTTCCCGATAGAAACGGTGAGTGCAATGCAGCGAATTATAAACTATACCGAAGAAACCTCGTATCATTATTATAACTACCACGCAACAAAAGAAAACGATCGTACTTTTTTATCGGACAATATTTGTGTTACGGCATGCAAACTTGCTGAGCAGTCGTGTGCAAAAGCAATCGTTGTCTTTAGTCATTCGGGTTACACAGCATATCAAGTTGCATCCTACCGTCCTAAAGCAGACATCTATATTTTTACAAACAACGAAAAATTATTACCCAAATTATCGTTGCTTTGGGGTGCAAAACTTTATTATGCTCCAACTTTTAGTTCAATTGATGATGCAGTAAATGAAGCCAGTAAAAAATTAGCAGAACAAGGTTTGGTGAAAAACGACGATGTTTTGGTTTTCGTAGGTAGTACACCAATTCAGGCTAAGGGACGCACCAATATGGTTAAGCTGACAAAAATAATGCTTTAGTTATTCTATTATTCCTTTATAGGCTCCTGATAGATAAAAATGTAATTGTACACCTAAAACATTGTAATATTTATTGATGCTCCCATAAAGCGACAGCCCAAAACCAACGTCATATAAAGGCTTAAAGCTAAAATCAATAGTTCCGAATAATCCGGGTTGAGTAAATCCTCTGTACCACTTCGTTAGTTTTCCGTCTTTCCATTCCGTGTGATCTAAAGTGCCACCATAGGCATAGCTAAAACCTCCGAAAGCGGCAATGTTTAAAAAACGTTTTTCTTTTCTTAATCCGATGGTTAAGTATAGATCGTTGAGCCGTTGCAGGGTTGCTTTTGTTAAAAACACATCCGATGAAACATGATAACCAAATTGAGTATATATTTTTTTAATACGAATGGTATAAGCAAATGTAGTATTATATTCAAATTCATTTAAATAAAAATGAAAACCAACTCCCTGTGCAATTTTAAACCAATTGGAGCCGCTTTTATAAATTTTATTGCCAATTATAAATTCTTCGTTGTTTTCTTGAGCAAACGAAATGAACGTTTTTTGTAATAAAAGAAGTGTAAACAATATGGGAATAGTGTGTTTAAACTTCATGGTGTATTATTTTTTGTTTTTAATATATTCTGCTGCCTGAAGTAGTTTGTCGTACCACTCTTGTCCAAAATATTGTATAAGAGCCGATTTACAAACTTCGTAAACATGAAGGTTGTTTTTTTTGCCATTTTCAATTGCCGGTTTGCAAATGTCCCAAGCATGGTAATTAACGGCAATAAACGAAGAATATTTTGTCAATCGAATAGGATAAAGAAAACATGAAATAGGTTTTCGAATAGTGATATTTTTTTCCAAATACGCTTTTTCGATGCCACAATAAGCAATGTTATTTTCAAAACATGAAAAAACGCATTCTTTGTTTTGATTGAGTTGGGTAACTTTATCTCCATCGCTATCAATAAAGAAAAAGCCTATTTCGTTAATTGTTTTGATTGATTTTTCCGGAAGATACGATTGAATAATATCCAAGTTAGCCTCTATATTTTTTATTTCATCATCTTCGAGTGGTGCGCCAGAATCGCCTTCAACGCAACAAGCTCCTTTGCAATGGCTTAAATTACAAGCAAAAGGTTGTTCAATTACATCTAAGCTAACGATGGTATGGTCAATTTGAATCATTCTACAAGGCTTTTCCCTGTCATTTCTTTTGGTATGTCAATGCCCATAACGGTAAGAATGGTAGGAGCTACATCGGCTAAAATTCCGGGATGAATGTGTTTAAAATGTTCTGAAATTAAAATCGAAGGAACCGGATTTAAAGAGTGTGCAGTATTAGGGCTTCCATCGGGATTTATTGCATAATCTGCATTGCCGTGGTCGGCAATTATTAATGCTTCATAGCCATTTAATATGGCAGCATCTATTACTTTTCCCACGCATTCATCAACAACTCTAACTGCCTTTAAAATTGCATCGTAAATGCCTGTATGTCCTACCATATCTCCATTTGCAAAGTTTAGGCAAATGAAATCATTTGACTGTGCGTTTATCTCCTTTAAAACGGCTTCGCAAACCAATGGTGCACTCATTTCAGGTTGCAAATCGTAGGTTGCTACTTTGGGCGATGGTATTAAAATACGGTTTTCGTTTTCGAAAACATGTTCTCTTCCTCCCGAAAAAAAGAAGGTAACGTGCGGATATTTTTCGGTTTCGGCTATGCGAAGTTGTTTAAGCCCTAAGTTTGCAATTATTTCACCTAACGTATTGTTAACATTTACGTTGTCGAATAAAACTTCAATACCTTTAAACGACTCGTCGTAGCGTGTCATGGTAAAATAATGCAACGGTATGGTTTGCATATTGAACTCCGGCATATCTTTTTGTGTGAGAACAGTGGTGATTTCGCGAAGTCGGTCAGTTCTAAAATTAAAGCACAAAACAACATCATTTTTTTTGATGGTGGCTTTTGGCTGTTCATTTTTATCTACAAAAACAACAGGTTTTATAAATTCATCTGTTATACCTTCGTCATATGATTCTTGAATAGCTTGAATGATATCGGTTGATCTTTTTCCAATGCCATTTACCATAGCATTATACCCTTGCTTAACCCGTTCCCAACGTTTATCGCGGTCCATGGTATAGTATCTTCCGGAAAGTGTGGCAGTATAAGCACCGGTTGGTTTTATCTTTTCCAATACTTCTTTTACATAATGAATGCCGCTGTGGGGGTCGGTGTCGCGGCCATCCGTTAAAAAATGAACTGCAATATCGTTTACTCCGTTTTCATGTGCCAGTTCGCATAGTCGAATCAAATGATTATGATGCGAGTGAACGCCACCATCGCTAACCAAGCCGATTAAATGGAACGTTGAGCTTTGTTGTTTAGCAATTTGAAATGCTTTTAACAATGTTTCGTTTTTGTCAATTTCGTGTTCTTTTATTGCCTTATTAATACGAACATAGTCTTGATAAATTACCCTTCCGGCACCAATATTCAAGTGTCCAACTTCGCTGTTTCCCATTTGACCTTCCGGCAAACCAACATTTTCGCCACTGGTATAAAGATAGCTGTTTGGGTAACGGGCCATTAATTTGTCAATATTGGGAGTCCCTGCAGTAAAAATAGCGTCGGATTTGGTTTTGTCGCCAATACCCCAACCATCTAAAATCATTAGTAAAAATTTAGTTCTTGGCATAGATTCATTATTTTTTTGCAAAGTAACCGAAAAAAAATAAACTAAACCAGAATATAAATTCATTGATTAGTAATAATTCATGTTAATTATCAATATGTCAGATAAGTAAAGTATGTAATTTGTCTTTAAAAAATTTGTATCTTTGAAGCATAACCCACTACTAAGTTTATGAAAACTCCGAGCAGAAAATACCTTCTTACTGTAGCTGCAACCTTTTATGATACCAATAATCGTTTAAAAGAAAAGCATATTGAAGGTAAAATAAAGGTTACAAAAGAAAACTTAGTATTTGTCGCCACTTCTAAAACAAATCGTTTATACAAAAAAGAAATTTTACTAAACGAAATTGTAGACATTGTTAAAAAAAACAGTTTAGGTTTTATTCCGAATATATTGATTTTTAAAACAAATGAAGGCGATTTTAAATTTGCTGTTTATGCAAGGGAGCAGTTGTTGCAGTTAATTTCGAATTTATTAAAAGAAAATTGATTATTCCTTTTGTTTAGCATTCTGTGCAATATATAATCCTATTATTACGATTAGAATGCCGAGAATTTTAACAAGCGTAAGTGTTTCGTTGAATAAGAAATACGAAGCTAATGCAGTGATAATAGGTATTAAATTAGTGAAAACACTTGTTTTACTTACTCCGATTTCTCTTACTGCATATGTATAAAACATATACGAAAAAGAGGATGGGAATATACCAAGTAATAATAATACAATCCATAAATCATTACTAATCGTAGCAAACGAAAAAGATGGGAAGTCAACGATGAAAAACAGGGGTATAAAAAAAGGAATGCCCAATAGATTTTGGTATGTAATAATGGTTAGGGGAGAATAGTCGTTGGCTATATATCTGATGATAAGAGTGTAGGCAATGGCCGATATAACTGCAACCATAACCAGCGAAACTCCCAAAAGCGAAGAGGTGAATTGAAAATCCTTATTGAGCATTGTAAAAAAAACACCAACTACGGAAATTACAATACCTAAGAAATTTTTAATGTTAATTTTATCTTTAAAAAACAACCATGCACCCCAAGGAACAAAAAGAGGGATGGTGGCAATCAAAATAGAGCCAATAGTGGGTGATACATATTTTAAACCATAGGTTTCGCCAATAAAATATAGAAATGGCTCAAAAAAAGCTAAAATAATAAACCAATGAATGTGTTTGCGTTTAAGCTTATCGAGCAATCCTAAAAGTTTGCCTAATAGCACTAAAAAGGAACAAGATATGACCAAACGAATTAAAACAATACTAATGGGTTGAAGCGTTTGCAATGAATATTTTGTTCCGATAAAAGACATCCCCCAAAACAACATCGCTAGAAACAAGCCGCCATATACTTTAAAGAAAAGACTTCCTTTCATTTATTAAAATTTGCCTCAAAGGTATTTACTTTTAACTATATTTATTACACTTAGCAGAAAATTTTAAAAAGTGTCTAATTTTATCCAAAATAAATTGATTACCTTCGCAGCAAAATTAACATTTAATCATTTTTATTTATGAAAAAATTATCTTTTATTCTTTTATCATCTGCTTTTATCGCAAGTTTAATGATGTCATGCAAAAGCGAACCTAAAGAAGCTCAATTAACAACTTCGCGTGATTCATTAAGTTATGCTTTTGGTGTAAACGTTGCTCAAAGTGTAAAGCAAGAAAAATTAGATTCTTTAATTAATTCCGATTTATTTATTCAGGGTTTTAACGCTGTTTTGTCAAACAACAACCCGGCAATGACCAGTGAGCAAGCAATGAAAGTTATTCAATCTTATTTTATGGCTCAGCAAGCAAAGGAAATGGAAAAATCGAAAAACGAATCAGAAAAATTTTTAGCTGATAACGCAAAAAAAGAAGGAGTTCAAACGTTACCCAGTGGCTTGCAATATAAAGTTATTAGCGAAGGTAAGGGCGAAAAAGCAAAGGCAAACTCTAAAGTTAAGGTAAATTATACCGGTAAACTTGTTAATGGAAACGTGTTTGATTCTTCAAAACCAAACGAGCCAGTTACCTTTAATTTAGGCAAAAACGAAATTATAGCCGGATGGGAAGAAGGAATTCAATTAATGTCGGTTGGTTCGAAATACGAATTTTATATTCCTTATCAATTGGCTTATGGCGAAAAAGGTTATCTCGGCGTAATTCCTCCATATGCTACTTTAATTTTCGAAATCGAATTAGTCGGAATTGAAAAATAAATTTACAACGTTCATAAAAATATTAAGAGGCTGTCTCAAAAGGGCAGCCTCTTTTATTTTGATATTTGGTAGATAATACAATTAGGACTAAAATTCGCTTAATTGTTTCAAGTAATTAGAATTTAAAATACATACTCATTCTTATACCAAACTTGGATATATTGGGATTGTTTAAATAAGACAACCTCCAAATGGCATCCACCCGACTTCATCACAAAAACGGCTTAAAATTTCATAACTATCTGATAATCAAT
>DAOOWN010000072.1:0-15105 GCA_035371305.1 Bacteroidales bacterium | reverse complement strand
GAGAGCGGTGTTTAGAGATAATTTCGATAAACTGCACGAAGAAACCGGAGCGGTGACGATTGTAAGATAAAACAAATTCCATATAAAGTTTACATTTTAAATTTTTGTACATATATTTGAAAAATTTTAAAACAATGAAACCATTCGTTTTTGTCTTAACAATGATTTTGTACACCCAAACATTTGCCCAATGGTCTAAAACATGGGGTGAAGAGAAATCGTTTATAGAAAACAATGGGCAATTTGAAGAGCTTTATGCTATTCCGGACAGAAGTCCAATCCTTTATGCGTTTGATGGAGATAAAGAAGATTATTTTTTTACAAAAAACAAACTTGTTTTCAGATTTATTCAAGTAAAAATGAAAGAAAAGGAAGAGAATGAATATGAAGAAATGCGAAAGTTTGCCAAAAAAAGATTCAATGCTGAAGAATGGCATCGTCATGAAGTAGAAGAGTTAAGAGGCAAAGTAATAAAAGAATTTATAACTGCAGAATGGATTGGCGCGAACCCCAATGTAGAAGTTATTGCTGAAGAACCTACGACATATTATCATAACTATTCTTTTAAAAAAGATAATATATGGCATGAAATTAATTATATCCCTTCGTATAAGAAGATAACGTATAAAAATCTTTATCCGAATATAGATGTAGTTTACGAATTTCACCCAAAAGGCGGAATTAAATATTCGATTTATATCCATCCCGGAGGAGATGTTTCAAAAATTAAACTTCGCTATTCAAAACCCATTAAAATCAATCGTGATGGCAACATTGTTGTAAAATTCAAATCGGGACAAATAATGGAACATGCTCCTATTTCTTTTTACAACGATAATAAAGAAAAAATTGCAAGTTCTTTTGTTGAAAAAAATAATACCATTAGCTTTCAATTTAACGAATCAGTAAAATCAAATCAAACAATTGTAATAGACCCTTGGGTAGTTAGCTCCACATTTAATACATCAACGGCAGTGTGGGAAGTTGAAACAGACCAGTCAGGCAATGTTTATGTTATTGGAGGAGAAACACCTATGAAATTGCAAAAATATAATAGTACAGGTGCCTTACAATGGACCTATACTACATCATGGGATACCGCTTCGGTATGGTTGGGGACGTTAGCGACCGACAACCTCGGGAATAGTTACATCACTTCCGGAACAGCTCCTGAAATCAAAAAAGTGAGCCCGGCAGGAGCTCAGGTTTGGACAAATAGTGGGTTAAACAATACCTGTGAATATTGGTCCATTACTTTTAATTGCGATAAATCAAAATTGATTGTTGGCGGAACTTATGTTGCAAATCCATTAAGTATGGATTACTCCGCTTCAATTTACGATATTGACATAAATAATGGGAATGTGCTAGGTCATGCAGAATTTGAAACTACGAATATTGGGGGTGTTCAGATACCACCGGTTACTCCAATAGAAGTACGTTCTATATCGGCTTCAAAAAATGCAAAATATTTATTTTTAACACACACTAAAGTGGGTGCTATCAATCAAAATATCTCACAATGCCCCAATGATGTACCTGTTTTTCAAGTAGACAATGGCCATCATCTTGGTTATAAATGCGAAAATTATTTACCGGCCACTCAAAATGGCGGCGGGTTAAAAGCCATTATTTCTAACGATAATTATGTTTATACTCATGCCGGAGATAAAATATATAAACGCTCACTGTTCGATGGAAGTCTTTTAGGTCAAGCCAACATACCCGGTGGAGGAGTTTCATCGTCGCTTGGACAATTGGTAGTGAAAAACAGCGGGTTGGCTGTTGACGATTGCGGAAACGTTTATGCCGGCTCTCAAAACAAAGTTGTTAAGTTTGACCCCGATTTAAATATTTTAGGTCAGTATAATGTTAGTATATCTGTTTATGATGTCGCAGTAAACAATAATGGAGAAGTGATTGCTGTTGGAGCTCAATCAGATAACCAAGCAGCAAGCCGAAACGGAAAAATCGAATCGGTAAATGCAAGTGCTTGTGCACAGTACTACCCTGTTTGTTGCGATGCCAACATTTGCCCTGTAGATCCACTATGTCCAACTGATGCTCCCATTAATTTAACCGGAGGAACCCCCGGTGGTACATGGAGTGGCTCAGGTATAACCAATGCTTCAACCGGAACTTTTGATCCTTCGGTAGCAGGCGTTGGTAGTCATACTGTTTATTACACTCTTCCATGTGGAACAGATTCTGTCATAATTAATGTGTTAGCATGTACACCCATTACTGTGTGCTATGATGGTACTAATTTACAAGCAACCGGTGGGAGCAATACCATTCAATGGCAAACGCAAACACAAACTACCTCAACACCTGCCAATGAAGCCGAATGTATCGCTTGTGGAGGCACACCCGTTACAGCTCCAATTATTGGAACATATTTAAGCTGTAATCCTCCTGTATGCACAATAACAACTTGGAATACCTATGCCACAGGCTATACTGCATCACCTCCTTCGTCTTGGCCTCTGCAAGTAACTGATGGTACCAATACGTTAAATTATACTTCACTTTCACAAATTCCTTCTTGTGGAAACTGCACTCCTCCAACTCTATCGAACACGGTTTTCAATGAAACATGTGCCAATGCACACAATGGTTCTATTAATTTAACGGTAACAGGGAGCAGTACTTACTCTTATCAATGGACAGGTCCAAACGGATTTACTGCTAATGTTGAAGACCCAAGCAATTTAGCTCCCGGAACATATAACGTAACTGTAACCGATGCTACCAATTCTACATGTACAGCTACGGCAACTATTACCGTTAATGCAGGAAGCCCTAACCCTACTCCAACCATATCAGGTTCAACAACCTTCTGTACAGGCAGTTCAACAACTCTTGACGCCGGAAGTTATTCCTCATATTTGTGGTCAAATAATGAAACAACACAAACCATTACGGTAAATACAGCCGGTCCTTATTCTGTTACAGTTACCAATGCAGCTGGATGCACTGGAGTTGCATCAGTAAACGTTACTCAATCCAATAGTTTATCTCCACATATAGTCGGAACCTTAGCAATATGTTCCGGTGCTTCAACTATTTTAGATGCCGGAGCCGGATTTGCTAACTATTTATGGAGTACAACCGATGCTACTCAAACCATTACTGTTTCTACAGCCGGTCAATACTCCGTTACGGTTTCAGATGCAGGTGGTTGTACAGGAACAGACCAAGTTACGGTACAAGTTTCAACCAATCCAACTCCAACTATTAGCGGAAATACAAATATATGTGCAGGTTCATCTACAACACTCGATGCCGGTAACGGTTATACAACATATTTATGGAGCAATAATGCACAAACGCAAACAATAAACGTAAACACAGCCGGAAATTTTTCTGTTACGGTTACCAATAGCGATGGATGTTCCGGATCTACACAGGTTACAGTTAATATAACCAGTAATCCAAACGCCAATGCCGGAATTGACGACGACACATGTGGTTTATCTTATACTCTTCATGCAATACCCTCGGGTGGCAGCACAGGAATTTGGACATATTCCGGTCCGGGAACCGCTACTTTTTCATCCAATACCGATCCACAAGCTACAGTAACGGTAAGCACCGCCGGAGTTTATTATTTTATATGGACTGAAACCGTATCGAGCAACTGCACCGGTTCTGACACAGTAAAAATCACCTTTTATACTACTCCAACCAGCAGTTTTACAGCATCAACCATTCATTGCACTAGCCAAAGTTCTACCATAACTTATACAGGAACAGCAAGTTCTACAGCAACCTATAACTGGTCATGGGATGGCGGTACCGCAACTCCGGGCAACGGAATGGGACCTCACGCAGTATCGTGGAACAACCCTGGTACTTATTCCATATCGTTAACGGTTAGCGAACATGGATGTACTTCAACACCAACAACTGTACAAGTAATAAATCCAAGCGGAATGACCAGTACCATAACGAAAACAGATATCCTTTGCTATGGACAAATGAGCGGAAGCATCAATTTAACTGTAAACGGAGGAACAACTCCCTATACATATCATTGGAATAATGGAGCTACGGTTGAAGACTTAATCAATATACCTTCCGGAACATATTCAGTAACCATAACCGACGCAGGTGGATGTACTACAGTTAATGGTACAAGCATTAGCTCCCCTAACGAGCTTACGGTGGCGGTTACACCAAGTCAATCAATCTGTTACGGGCAATCGGCCAATTTAAACATTACTGCAACAGGTGGAACTGCACCTTATACATTCTATTGGAACAACCAAGTATCAAATCCTGATATTACCATTACTCCATCATCAACCGTTACATATTCAGGATATGCAATGGATGCAAACGGATGTATGAGTAACCAAATTTCAACAACCGTTTATGTTTCAGGCCCTGTACATGTTGATTTAATTGCTAATCCGACAAAAATATGCCCGGGTGAAGTCGTCCTATTAACTCCGGTCATTTATGGAGGTTTAGGAGCTCCGTATATTATTTACAATCAAAACGGTGATGTTGTTACCAATCCAATATATATATACCCGAACCACACCGGCTATTATTGGATAAAAGGCGAAGATGCTTGTGGCGCATGGGATTCTGCCGGCGTTACCATAACCGTATTACCCTTGCCACCTGCCGGAGCACTTGCCGACACCGTTCAAGGGTGTATGCCGTTAACGGTTAATTTTATAGAAGTAAATCCCGACAGTGGAAGAAGTTTTGTTTGGGATTTTGGCGATCATAGTAATTTATCGCTTGCAAAAAATCCAACTCATACTTATACTTACGCAGGAACATTTAATGTTACACTTACTGTTACCTCACCCAATGGTTGTAAAACAGTAAATACTTATAACAACATGATTACCGTTTGGCCTGCACCTAATGCACAATTTATTTGGAATCCTGAATTTGTTTCGGAAGTAAAACCCATTGTCGATTTTACAAACTTATCAACGTTAGCAGAAACCTATCGTTGGATTTTTGGCGATGGAGATTCTACTAATTTAATGAACCCCTCGCATCGTTTTCCACATTCAGGGAATTATGAAGTATTATTGTTGGCATATACAGATAAAGGCTGCGTAGATTCTGCCAAAGCTATTATTAAAGTATTAGAAGAATATACATTTTATGCTCCCACCGGATTTAGTCCAAATAACGATGGAGTAAACGATTATTTCTTTATAATGGCTCATTCAATTGTGGAAGAAGATTTCAAAATAGAAGTTTACGACCGCTGGGGAGAGATTATCTGGTCGTCGAATAAATTTGACAAAGAAACAGAATCAAGCGATAAATGGGACGGAAGTGTAAAAGGTGGGAAAATAGCCCCTGTGGGTACATATACATGGCGTGTGCTTTTTAGAGATTCGCACTATAGACTCCACGAAGAAACAGGTGCTATTAATATTATAAGGTAATGAAATATACTAGTAAAAAAAAGAGGCTGTCTCGATGTTGTGACAGCTTCTTTTTTTATTTGAAAGCAGTTTCGGGCAATCCGTCTCCCGATAATTTCAATCTGTCAAAATAGCTTGGCACCGGTTTACCAGAAATTTTATCTACATACATTTTTGCCAAATATTGGCTCAACATAAATCCATGACCACGTAAACCAATAAATAATCCTAGCTCGGGATCGATGGTATAACGCGGTTCAACATAATATCCCGACCAAACAGCCTGGAAGCCTACCGATGAAAGCTGAGGTATCCAATTAACAAATATTTCAGACACAATTTCGATAAATTCCTTTGAATTAATTTTCAAGTTTTTATCTGTCTCCAAATAATCGTTTGCAGGTGATGCACACCCAATTATCTGACCTGTTTCAACTAATTGCTGACCATATACAGCCGAAAATCCTTTGTATTTTCTACGGTCTATCAACATATCCAACGATTGACCTTCTTTTCCTAACATGGGCAAACGTCTTGTAATAAATGCCTGATGTTTAACCGGATATAAACCGGTTTCAATGTCAAGCTTACGAGCAAATTCAGCTCCTTTAGGTCCTAAGGCATTTACAAAATGGTCGCATGTAACTTCATAGTAACTTCCATCGTGATGTTTAACCAATGCTTTATACTGACCATTCTTTTCAATATCAATCAATTGACTATCTTCCCATATTTCTCCGCCTTTTTCGGTTCCAATAGCTCTTAATAAATCAATAACAATACCCGGTGTAGCCTGCCAACAATTATGAGTTATCAATGCAGCATTATATGTTTTTAAGTTAGGATTGAAATTGGGCGAAATCTCTTTTACAAAGTCTTTTGGTTCAATTAAATAAGCATCACTCCATTCGATTGATTTCTCTAAAGCTTTATATGTTGCTTCGTCGTGAGCAAACGTTACATATCGAGTTTGCTTGAAGTTGATATTTCTCAACTTTTGCAATTCCTTAAACAGCTCTAAATTGTGCGTAGCAATGTCCGAGATCTCCGGTACGGTAAATGCAGGTCTTCCGCCGGCTATATTTCGCCACGAAGCTCCACGGTCATAGTTCAACAAAATGGGTTTATATCCGGCTTCGGCAAAATAGCGATACAAAGCACTTCCACCAATACCGCCACCGGCAATTAATACCGTAGTTTTCACTTTTTTAACTTCTTGTTTCCCATTATGAACGATAACTTTTTCTTTTATCGATTTGGGATAAAGCTCGCCCATGGTAAGCTGATTAGACAACGGACCACGTGGTGTAGCATCACCAAGAATTTGAATGTTTTTAGATGAAATAGCTTGCTTTAGTCGCTTTATACAACGTTTTCCCCTGCATGCGCCCATACCCAATCGAGTGGTATGTTTTATTTCATCGATGGAAATGTATTTTCGATCGCCAATTTCTTCTAAAATTTCATCCATGCTAACATCATCGCAATGGCAAACATACGTTTTGCTTTCTAAATCGCCTTCGTATTTTTTCAATGCAACGGGCTGGGGATAATTTTCTTTAATAATAAAACCACGAACTTCGGTCAATGCTTCACCGGTTAATGTAGTAGATTTTACGCGAGCAACATTGGTTTTATTGGGTTTCATTAATATCTTTTCGATAATACCTTCACCCAATTTTTGTCCTTGGTTATTAACTAAATAGACTTCTTTACCTTCCTCAGCAAAATACTCAATGGGTAAAAATAACCAATCTTTTTTAAGACTGTAACCAAAAATAGCTAATCCCGGGCACTGGTAAACACAGTCCATACACCCCACACATTTATTGAAATCGATTTGAGGTACGGTGCTGGTTGACGATTTAGTTATGGCTCCGTGTGGACACGCAAATGAACAGGGATTGCAAGCAAAACCATACAAACAATCAATTAAAACAAAAGGTTTTTCTAATCTTTCGGGTTTAGGGAAATATGGTTTTTCGAGAACTTTTACAGGATGTTGTTGAGAATCAATATATTCTTTAGAAATTTCTAAATACTGATTGTAACTGTATCTTTTGCCAAGTGCTTCTAAAACTTCGAAAGCAGCTTGTTTTCCTCGCAAAACGGCACTTGTGCCCTCACCAATCCTTATTGCATCACCTACTCCGTAACATAAGCGACCAAAAACTTCGTTCCCTTTAATCAGCAGTTGGTCATCGGGCACTAAGCCTGTACAAATATTGATAGCATCGATTCCGTCAATAACCTTTTCTGTTCCGGGAATAGCCTGAAAATTCTTACATTCAGCCACAACAGCACCTGTAATTCCGGTATAATCTGCATTAGGGATTGCCTTCAATAAAATGTGTGAAGTCATAATAGGGATTCCCAAACGTCTTACTCGATTAGCCTGAACCGGGAAGCCACCTTCTTTATCCTGTGCTTCGATTATAGCCTTAACATTAGCTCCTGCCTGCATTAATTGGTAAGATGTAAGATAACCAATGTTTCCTGCTCCAACTGTTAATACATTCTTACCTAATAACGTAAATTCGTTGTTCATCATTTTTTGAACAACAGCTGCCGTGTAAACTCCTGGAACATCGTCGTTTTCAAAGGTAGGCATAAATGGAACAGCACCGGTAGCTACAATTAAAGCATCGGCATCTATATAGTATATTTCTTCAGTTTCTATATTTTTAACAGCTAATCGTTTCCCTTCCAATATATCCCAAACCGTTGAGTTTAGAAATATACCAGAGTGATCGTCTCCTGCTAATGTTTTTGCTATATCAAAACCACGCATCCCACCAAATTTTTTTTCTTTTTCGAAGAAGAAAAATTGATGAGTTTGCATAAGAAATTGCCCGCCTATTTTTGCATTATTATCAACAACAATATTATCAACACCATGCATATTAAGGGTCTCACGTGCTGCTAAACCGGCAGGTCCTGCTCCTATTATTACTACATTTGTTTTGTAAACCTTAACAGGCTCATTCGTTTTTATTGGAACTTCGCTTGGTGAATAGTTTTTCGGAATTTCACAAACTTCTTTTACGTTATCGACCTTGGTAATACATATTCTACGAATAACGCCATCTACAAGCATTTCACATGCACCACACTTTCCTATTCCACATTCCAGGCTTCGGTTTCGATTATCAAGACTATGGCTATGAACAGGATAACCTGCTTGATGCAATGCAGCAGCAATAGTAAATCCTTTTTCTGCTTTTATTTCTTTTCCTTCGTACTTAATTACAACTTGTACCGTTTTTGGAACCTCTAAAATCGGATGTTTTTCAACTTTCAACATGCTCTTATTTTTTTTAACTCACAAAGTTTTAGCATTATTTGTCAAAATGCAATGATGTTTGTCAGTCAAAAATTGTGATCATTGATATTGTTTTTCTCAATGGTCTTTACTACATGTTGCCATACATCCCACTGTAAATCCCCCCAGTGGTGGTATATATGAATAAAGCTCGGACATATTTTTTCTTTACCCTTAAAAAAAACATTTTTTTGCTCGGCTGCTTTAATTTCCGTTTTATAAAAATCGGCAATAAAATTATACTTTTCAGGCAACGTAGGATGCTGCTGCAAATTATTTTGAAAAACGGTAGCAATTAATGTTCCTTGATCTCGCACTTTCCAATATCGATTTTGAAATATTAACAAGGTATTTTGATGCCATTGCTCCATAAAATTATATGAACGATCATCAAATATAAAAACTCCTCCATTCCAATGATGCCAATCGGAATAAACATCAACGTTAAATACATTTTTTAACGCTTCACGAAGATGATTACATCGATTTTGAGCTAAACATTTACCATTTTTTTTCTTCCATCTGAGCTTTATAAAATCAAAACGATAATCTGTATTTGTCTTTATCTTTGAATAATGTAATAATAATACAGGATATTCAAGAGTAGAACAGATAATCCAATTTTTATTTCGTATATCCAAAACAATATCATTGATAAGGCTAGCCTTTCCTCTAAAAAAAGCCTTTATTAACTTAAACAAAAACAACAACAACCTTGACGTTGAATATAACAATGATTTTTGAAATGCAAATAGTTTCCTTATTCCAACATTATTATAATCAGGCGGATAATTTGGATGTTGAATAACTTTTGAAAGTTGATTTTGAAATGTTTCGTAATCTTTTTGAAACGCTTCTATACAACCACAGTTCAAAGCATAGGGACTAAAATATGATAACGATGTATGATCGTGGGCAAAGGATATCGGTGCAACGTAATGTTCGAAGATATGATTGCATTGCTCATTCATGGCTATTACATCGCTATCGAGGTAGCAATAGGTTGTTCCTTTCGGCAATATTCTATGTAACGAAGTTTTTAACCAGATGCTCGCCTGATGATGATTGAAATCCTCAGGAGTAGATACGTCTATAATATTATCGTGCTCAATTTCTATTTCGTTCCGCTTTTTATCTGTTACAACCCAAATAGGAAACTGACTAACAAGTTTTAAAGATTTTAATGAAAAATGAAGCGTTTCGATATGTTTTCTCTCACCGCAAACTACAAACACATAAGCGTTTTTCTGATTCATTTGAATTTTGGACTACTTACGATCAAAGCAATACTTTAAACCAATAACATGTGAATAAAGCGCTACAGAAGCATTGCCAATATCGGTAAAGGCATAATCGAAACCAACGTTTTTATAGAAAACCCCTACTCCAATAGAAGGCTGAAAATTATACGATTTTTTACCGTTAAAATCGCTAATCTGCTGAATATTATACACACCTGCTCTTAAAAAAATCATTTTCAAATATGAAAACTCAAGTCCCAAATGCGGATCAATACTGGAAAAAGAAGATTTTACCAACGTATTTCTTTTTTTATCGAAAGTAAAATCAGCGTCCAATTCTGCTAATATACTGTACTTTTCTTTGATGCTAATGCTTTTAGCAACTCCTAATAACAAACGCGGAACAGTAATTTCTAAGCCATTCGTAGGAATCTCGTTTCCGGTTTTGATGAATGCGTCTTCAAATGTTTCGGTGTTGTATCTCCATGCATTAAATGTGGAGGTGGCATCTCTAAGCACAGCACCCAATTTCCAATTGTTTAGTGAATAATTTGCCGACAAATCAAAACCAAAACCCCAAGCAGAAGCAAAATCACCGACAACTCTCCGAATAATTTTGACATTTCCTCCTACATTTAATTGTTTTAATTTTCGTGCATAAGATATAATGGCAGCATAATCGGCAATAGAAAAAGACGACAGCTTACTGTAATCAAAATTTCCGTTTGCATCAACTAAATCGAGGGTGTTGGGAATATCGTCCACACCAAATCGAATAATACTTAAACCAAAAGCAGAAGAATCGGTATTGCGAATGGCAAACGATCCGTAATCGTATTTTGCTAAGCCACCAAAATAAGAAGCATGCATTATACCGACGTTAGCATTGTTCTGAAGTTCTACCAATGCAGAAGGATTCCAATAGCCGGCATGTACATCCGAAACCGATGCAACTACCGAATTACCCATAGATAATGCTCTACCTCCAATACCCAATTGCAAAAACTCATTGCTGTATTTTTGTGCCGACAAAAATCCATGAACAAGAAAAACAGCTATAAATATTACTGAATGACGCAAATTCATAAAAAATACTTGTTCAAAGTTAATTATTTTACTTCATTTATTAAAACGTATCAACTAATAACATAAATTTGCCAAAAATATTGTAAAACAATGAAATTATTTATCAGCATTAAAAATAGCATTCCAAATTTCCTCACATTAATGAACCTTTTTTCGGGATGCCTTTCAATTTTAGCAACTGTAGAAGGCTATCCTATATGGTCAGGAGTGTTTATTTTTATTGCCGCCGGGTTCGATTTTTTGGATGGTTTTGTAGCTCGTTTACTCAAAGCAACTTCATCCATTGGTAAAGAGCTTGATTCACTTGCCGATTTAATTAGCTTTGGCTTAGCACCGGCATTTATTGTGTTTGGATTTCTTAAATCTGTTTTGCTTATTAACCACATTGAAAGTGATGATTTCTCGTGGGTAAACATATTCATTCTTGCCAGTCCTTTTCTTATTGCTTTATTTTCAGCATTACGTCTTGCTAAATTCAATATTGACGAACGTCAAACCAGCGAGTTTATTGGCTTGCCTACACCTGCCAATGCCATTTTCTTTGCTTGGTTGCCGATTATTTTAGGCAGTTACGATTTAACTGCATTTTTCATAATTCTCAATTTAAAATCGCTTATTTTCGTTACTATTTTACATTCTTTTCTTTTAGTTTCACCGTTTCCAATGTTTTCATTGAAAATAAAATCATTCCACTGGAAAGGAAATCAGATCCGCTATATTTTTATAGCAGCAACTATTATATTGATATTATTTTTAAAGCTTTATAGCGTTCCTTTTATTATTTGGCTCTATATTCTTACCGGAATAATTCGTTATATTATCTTACTAAAAAATTCAAAAACAACTATAATTAACCATTAAACTTTTGTTTTAATCAAATCGAGAATAGCATTAATAAAGGTTAACGGATGCGGAGGGCAACCCGGTACCAACAAATCGGGTTTAAGTTCAGATAATATTTCGCGCCGTAATGCAAGACTTTCTTTGAATACACCTCCCGACAATGCACATGCACCCACTAATATCACAACGTTGGGAGATGGAATTGCCTCATACGTCAATTTTACCGAAGCCAAACTATTTTCGGTTATAGGACCAGTAATAACCAATCCATCAGCATGGCGTGGAGAGGCAACAAACTCAATACCATAGCGTCCCATATCAAAATTCACATTACCGGCAGCGTTTAGTTCTAATTCGCATCCGTTGCAACTTCCTGCCGATACTAAACGTAGTTTCAGCGAACGTCCTAACAAACGCACAATTTCATTGCGAACCAATGCCGGATTAACACAAACTAAATTTTCTTTCCCTTCCGCTATTTGCAAACGCTCATATTGGTTGGTCCCCATTTTATAATTATTGGTAAATCGAATTTTATGTTCCGGACATGCGTCCTGACATTCTAAACAAAATATACACGAATCCAGTGCTAAACGGAGCGGTTCTGTGGTTATTGCTCTTGTTGGGCATACATTTTTGCACAAACTACAATCTTGCAAACATGGTGTTGATATAAACTTAGGCAATCCTGTAAAAGATTCCGGCAAACTAACTTTAGTAGGATCGGGAATGAACCGTTTTCCGTGATGAAAAAATGCTTTTAAACCATCTAACATAGGCTGTAATTTTAGAGATCAAATCCACAATACGACAAATCGAAACTTTTATTACAAATTGGAAAATCGCTTATATCATTGTTTCGCACAGCCAGTGCTAATGCAAACCAATTATGAAGCGACGGATCTTTTATTTTATAATGCATAATATTTCCCTTAGCATCGGTTAGGGCAACATGGCACAGTTCGCCCCTCCATCCTTCAACAAGCGTTAAACAAAGTGAATTGGGCATTAGTTTGTTATTAGAATGAGCTATTTTCTCGGACGATGAGTGAAGTTGCAGCCATTCTTTGATATATTTCAAGGATGCTACAATTTCGAAGTAACGCAATTGAGCACGTGCTTTTACATCACCGTTTTTCAATACAACCGGGTCAATTGCTGTATGCTGATAAAATCCATGTGGATGCGATTTGCGAATATCTCGTTCTACACCACTTGTTCTGGCAGCCATACCTACAAACATCATGTCAAGTGCTTGCTGAGTTGTAACGACACCAACATTTTCAAAACGAGCCAAAACACTTGGAATATTAAACATCAATTGAGCCATTTCATTAAATCGCGACTCGTATTCGGCTAAATTGTTTAAAATTTTTTCTTTTAATTCTTGCGTCAATGGATACTTATTCATTTGCGGATGAATCAATTTTCGAGCAAATCGATTTCCACACCATTGCAAAAAGGTATTGATAATTATTGTTCGCAAATCTTGAAATACGACTGTTCCAAACTGATAAGCCACATCGGTACAAAGAGCACTTAAATCGCCGGTATGAATGGCAATTCGTTCAAGTTCCAATGCAATAGCTCGCTCTATTTCTACTGAAGTTGACATTGATTTCCCGTTGAGCGATTCAATCAAATTTGCAAAAGCCAATGTATTTCCAATTACTGTATCGCCTGAAATGCTTTCGGCTAATTTCGTTTGATACGTAATATTTTGATTTTGAATCATAAGCGATTCTACTCCACGATGCTGATAACCAAGCTGTATTTCAAGATGCAAAACTTTTTCTCCATTACATATAAAACGAAAATGCCCCGGTTCAATAATTCCTGCATGAATAGGCCCCACACCAACTTCATGCAATTCGTGGCTTTCAATACTATAAAATGGGTACTTCTCGATAGTTTGTTCTTTATTGTTTCGGTTAAAAGGGAAACGTAAAGGTTTGTCCCATTCAGATTCCTCAAATTGTAAATGAAATACTTCTGCTATTTCTCTTTCATAAACATGCATTCCGGGATACTTGGGAGTTAATGATTTTAATTTTGAGTTATGTGCTACATTGCTCGAAAAAACATAAATAGTATGCTCACGGTCGTTAGCAATCATTGCCCATAATCGAATAGTGTCGGCTTCGTTAACAGCAAAATAGTTGATACAATGATTTTCGTGATCTTTCAATAGGTCAAATACATTATAAAATTCTTGATAATTTAAAACCGGTACGCTATTAACAGCTATTGATTCACCGTTTTTTATACTAATATAATTCATAGTTCAATTGTTTAAGGTAATACAGCTTGTTGAATCAGCGAAATCAATAAGTCAGGCGGCTGAATGCTTAAATATAAAGCAAATAATAAAAGTATTAATTGAGGTAAACTTTCATACCAGGGCGAAGGTTCAATTGTTGACAGCTGTTGTTTGCCCACATTTTTGAATAAGATTCGAAAAAGTTGTTTGGTAAATATCCAAATAATAATGGTAAGCAAAAGAATAATAACAATCACTAACCATAATAATCCTTGTTCTATCATGGTTTTAAAAAGCATTAGCTCTGTAAAAAACATTCCGGAAGGAGGGATGCCCAATATCAAAATAAAAGCAAGTAAAAACACAAGTCCGCCTAATGGATTTAGTTTGAAACAGCTTCCTACACCGGCTAATTTTTTCGTTTTATACATATGTATCAATTGCGACAATTGAAAAAACAAGCTCGATTTTGTAAACGAATGATAAATAAGATGCAAAACCACAGCAAACCAAGCCAAACCTCCCGTAGCGATACCGATGGCAACTAAACCCATGTGTTCAATACTGGAATAAGCAACCAAACGTTTGTAATTTTTTACACGAATCATATAAATTGCTGCATATAATACAGATAAGCTACCAATAATGAATAAAACATGGCTTGCCCAATCATGCATGGGAGTATAGGTTGTAATTTTAAAAAAGCGGAATATTGCTATAAATCCAACGTTAGCCAACGATGTTGATATTAAAGCAGATACAGGACTAGGAGCAATAGAATTAGCATCAACACATACCGTGTGCAATGGGAAAACCTCCATCTTAATACTAAAACCAATAACAATTAGTAAGAATGCACTTTGAAATAACACAGTATTATTTATAATCAACGAATGATTAATTGAACTAAAAAATAAATTTTAATATAACTTTAAATATAAAAACAATTTA
>DAOOWN010000071.1:0-15289 GCA_035371305.1 Bacteroidales bacterium | reverse complement strand
CTGTTGGTGAAAGCGTAGTAGCAGAAAAAGTAGAAATTAAAACCATGAGACTCACCATTCTTAAAGGTACCATTAAGGATGCTATGACAAACAACCCCGTAGAAGCTCAAATTGAAATTATTGATAACACCAAAAACGAAGTCGTTTCAGTTAATACATCCAACAGCTCTACCGGAAAATATTTAGTTTCGTTGCCTTCGGGTAGAAACTACGGTATTGCCGTAAAAGCCGAAGGATATTTGTTCCACTCAGAAAATTTTGATATACCGTCTGCAACAGGATATCAAGAAGTTACCAAAGATATTCTTTTAAATAAATTGGCAGTAGGTCAAAAAGTGGTGCTTCGCAATATCTTCTTCGACTATGGTAAATCAACATTACGTTCTGAATCATACGCAGAATTAGATCGACTTGTAAAACTCTTAACCGATTTACCAAAATTAAAAATCGAAATTAGCGGTCATACCGACAATAAATCGTCGTTACAATACAACCAAAAACTCTCCGAATCCAGAGCCAAAGCTGTAGTTGACTATTTAATAAGCAAAGGCATTTCGGCCAATCGTTTGGAATATAAAGGCTACGCATATCTTCAACCAATTGCTACCAACGATACCGAAGAAGGTCGTCAACAAAACCGCCGTGTTGAATTTAAGGTATTAGAAAATTAATTTATGTATTTAAAAAAAAATATTGAGCTCAATGATAATCTGTTTGAAATCATTGAGCTCAATCCATATGTATTATTCGTATTTGAGCATTTAGGTTACATTGATGAGCCCAAAAATTTGACGGTAAAAAATTTTTGCAAAAAAAATAAACTGGACGAACGACTTTTTTTGTCTTTTTTAAATATCTACAATGGCAATAGCGATATCCCACCTGTTAAAGCTCAGAAAAAACATCTGCCTGTCATTGTTCAGTTTTTAAAACATTCGCATAATTATTATAAAAACGAAAAATACCCTTACATTAATAATTTATTAAACGAACTCAATAAAAAGGTAAAGCTGAAAGAAATTTCGCTGTTAAAAAAATTTTTCGAAGCCTATAAATCAGAAGTTATTGAACATCTCGATTACGAAGAAAACAATGTATTTCCATATATCGAATTTCTTATTAAATCGAAGCAAAATAATATATTTAGCACCAAATTTTCTATTAAAGACTACCAGGAACACCACAGCGATATCGAAGAAAAATTAAGCGATTTGAAAAATTTACTGATTCATCATTTAAGTGTTGGGACAAATGCTTCGCTCAAACGACAAATTATTTTCAATTTATACGAATTGGAATATGATTTACATGCTCACTCGATAATTGAAGATAAAATATTAATTCCCATCATTTCTTCTATTGAAAAATCAAATGAGCCGAACCTATAACATAGCACTGATAGAGCCGTCAGAGATTGTTGCTGAAGGAATAATTGCTTTGCTGCATAAAACCGGAAAAAATATTCAGGTTACACATTTTTTTGAATTTTCGACTTTTAGCTATAAACAAAGCGTATTAAATTTTCAGGCTTTACTAATCAACCCACTTTCGATACTTAATCTGGAAACGGAATGGAATAAATTTATCGAAAAAAACACTGATATTATCCGCATTGCATTGATATATAATTATTTATCTTCTCATCATTCTACCCATTTTCATCATGTATTTTATTTAAACCAACCCATTAGTGATTTGGCAAGAATGCTAACAGAAACAGAGCCATCCAGGTTAAAAACCGAAAATAAAGAGACCCTTTCAAAACGCGAAAAAGAAATTCTGCGTTATTTGTCGCAAGGGAAATCCATAAAAGAAATTGCAGACTTGGTTCATCTTAGCCCGTTTACGGTTTTAACACATCGAAAAAACATAAGTTCCAAAACCGGTATTAAAACCCTGGCCGGTCTTACAGTATATTCTATTAGCATTGGCTTAATCAGTATAGACGAAATGAGCGAATAAAAAGCTCTTCGGGATAAACAATTTTTTCTAAAAACAACCCCCTTGCAGCAACTGATTCGCCGGCTAAACATCGATTCTTAGAATCAATAATTCGTTCAAAATCATTTAATGAAAGTTTACCCTTGCCAATTTCTAACATGGTACCTACAATGGCTCTTACCATATTTCGTGTAAAACGGTTGGCAGAAATTGTAAAAATAAGTTGATGGCCTACTTTTGACCAGTAGCAGGTGCTGAGATGGCAAATATTATTTTTTTGTCCGCCATGTAACTTCGAAAAACTACTAAAATCGGTTATTGATAATAATTTGTTGCAGGCAGCATTCATACTGTCTATATCGAGCGATAAAAAATAATCGTATGAATATGCTAGAGCGAAGGGGCTTTTTACTGCCTGAATATAATATTTATATGTTCGTTCAACAGCCGAAAAACGTGCATGAGCGTTGTCGCTCATGAGCGATAAACCCAAAACTGCTATGTCTTTGGGCATAAATCTGTTTAATACTCCTACGGTATCGGCCAATTGCAATTCAGAATCGAAATCAAAATGTGCAAAAAACTGATGTGCGTGGACTCCTGTATCGGTTCTGCCACAACCAACCAAATCAATCTGTTTTTTTAACTTTAACGACATTTTTTCTTCCAACACAGCTTGTACACTGACGCCGTTTTTTTGCTTTTGCCAGCCATGATAATGCGAGCCATCAAATGCTATTTCGATAAAATAACGCACTTTTTTTTTTACAAACCTACACGATTTATAGTAATTTTGCAAATACCATGATAAAAGACGAGCCTTCACTCAGCGTAGTTTTTAACTTTGCTGAGAAAAAGTCGCACTTATAACTTGAATCTACCAAGAACAAATGACGTTCAAAAAATAAAATATCATTAAGCGAGATATTTTTTTATGCTACGCTAACCATATGTGTAAAATGCGATGTGATTTTTTTATTTAACAAAATTTGACTCATCATTTAAAAAATAGTTGTAAAAGATTAGAACTTAACGTCTTTTAACAATTTTATAAACTTTTTTTCAAAACATCGTTTTACTTTTGTTTCAAATTTTAAAATTACCACGATTATGAATGTTGGAATTGATATTAAAGAACTTAACGAAAAAATTCAACGCGAAAGCGAATTTGTAGATCTTATTCAAATGGAAGTGAATAAGGTTATTGTAGGGCAAAAGCACCTTGTTGACAGTTTATTAATTTCTTTATTGTCCAATGGTCATATTTTGCTCGAGGGTGTTCCCGGATTAGCAAAAACCCTTGCCATCAACACGTTATCGCAAAGTATTCAAGCAAAATTTTCACGTATTCAATTTACACCCGACCTACTCCCCGCCGACCTGATTGGCACGCTTATTTACAGCCAAAAAAACGAAAATTTTACTGTTAAAAAAGGTCCCATCTTCTCAAATTTCATATTAGCGGACGAAATTAACCGTTCGCCGGCAAAAGTACAAAGTGCTCTGCTCGAAGCTATGCAAGAACGTCAAGTTACCATTGGCGAACAAACATATAAACTCGAAGAACCATTTATGGTATTGGCAACCCAAAACCCCATAGAACAAGAAGGGACATACCCGCTCCCCGAAGCACAACTCGACCGTTTTATGCTAAAAGTAATCATCAGCTATCCTACAAAAGACGAAGAACAACGTATTATCCGCATGAACGTTTCCAAAGAATTTCCAAAAGCCAATGCAGTTATAAGTCCCGAAAACATTATTAAAGCACGCGAAGCCGTTAAAGAAGTTTATTTGGACGAAAAAATCGAGCGTTATATATTGGATATTGTCTTTGCAACACGCTTCCCGCAAGATTATAAGTTAGAAAAATTCAACGATATGATTTCGTATGGAGCATCACCTCGCGCCAGCATCTTCCTTACAATGGCTGCTAAAGCCAATGCCTTTATTAAACGCCGCGGATATGTTATTCCAGAAGATGTTAGAGCTGTTTGCCACGACGTTTTGAGACACAGAATCGGATTAACATACGAAGCCGAAGCAGAAAGTATAACTACCGAAGATATTATCAATGAAATATTAAATACCATTGAGGTTCCATAAAAACATAAAACGATGATAACATTTTTAACTTTATTAACTATCAGCATCCTTAATGTTCAGCTATCGTTTGAGCAAATGCTAGGTAAATCGAAAAAAGAGATTCAAACCATTATGAATTCTAACAGCGAATTCAATATCAACAATTTTGGCGTAAGCACCAACGACAATACACTTCGGTATTATAATGCCAAAAAAGATGTTACGCTTATTTTTTATTTCAATAATAGTCAAAATTGCATGCATATAAAATGGATAGAAGATATTGACGCTGCTGAAAAAAAGGTACAGGAACTCAATCAGAAATACAAAAAGAGCGGTAAAAACTGGACAACTAATACCAATAATAAGAATGTTATCATCGAACTCGATAAAGAAGAATACAACTACTCACTTAATTATCATTATTAAAAAATAATGAACGGTGGAAGCAAAAGAATTACTCAAAAAAGTTAGACGTATCGAAATAAAGACAAGATTATTGTCAAACCAGATTTTTGCCGGAGAGTATCACAGTGCTTTCAAAGGTAAAGGGATGACATTTAGCGAAGTTCGTGAATATCAATACGGAGACGATATTCGAAATATCGACTGGAATGTTACAGCCCGATTCAACCATCCCTACGTTAAGGTTTTTGAAGAAGAGCGAGAACTTACAGTGATGCTATTGCTCGATATGAGCGGATCTGCCAATTTTGGAACAAACAAACAACTCAAACGTGAATTAATTGCCGAATTGGCTGCCGTGATTGCGTTTTCGGCCAGCTTCAACAACGATAAAATTGGTGCAATTCTTTTTACCGATACCGTTGAAAAATTTATCCCTCCCAAAAAAGGTCGAAAACATATTTTGCGAATCATTTCAGAAGTCTTAACATTTGAACCAACATCGCCTAAAACAAATATTTCAAGTGCATTGGAATATTTCACCAACGTTGTGAAGAAAAAATCCACCGCTTTTATTATCTCCGACTTTTTTGATAAAAACTTTGAACAAGCACTCAGCATTGCCAGCAAAAAACACGATTTGGTAGCACTAAATGTTACCGATACCAAAGAAGCCGAATTATATCCGATGGGATTAGTTTATGTAAAAGACCCCGAAACCAATGAAGTAGCTCTTGTCGATACCTCACAAAAAGCAATTCGAATTGCTTACGCAAAGTGGTTCGAAGAACACAGACAATATTTAAAACAATTATTCTCCAGATATAAAGTGGATTCGTTGATGCTTTATACAGGCAACGATTATGTTAAACCTATGATGCAAATGTTTAAAATGAGATCGAAGTAATATGAGAATGAAAGTTGTTTTTTTGGGAATATGCATAGGATGGATACAATTAGTTCATGCTCAGGTTATCCAAACACAAGCTTCCATCGATCGTAACGAATGCTTAATTGGCGATCAGCTAAAGCTTACACTTACCCTTTACAAACCGAAAGATGCTCGCATCTTCTTTCCTGCTCTAACCGACACCCTTTCGAAATCGGTTGAAATTTTGAATGCTACCGGCATTGATACCGTAAAAAAAGAAAATAATCAAATTAAACTTCAGCAAACATTAACCATCACCTCTTTCGACACAGGACAAATAATCATTCCACCGTTGGCTTTCTTAATGCCGCGTGATTCATCTGCCGACACCATTTTCACCGACAGTTTGATGCTTACAGTACATCCGCTTGCCGTAGATACTGCAAAAAATAAAATATTTGACATAAAGCCTCCGCAAACAGAACCATTTAGCCTTAAAGAAATTTTGGATTATATTTTATGGGGACTTATTGCTTTATTAGTGATTGCCATCGGTATTTATATTTATTTACGCATCAAGAAAAACAAACCCATTATTCCCATACCCGAAAAACCGAAAGACCCACCCTATATTATAGCTCTACGCGATTTAGAAAAACTGAAAGACAAAAAATTGTGGCAAAAACAACTTTTCAAACAATATTATACTGAATTAACGGACATTATAAGAATTTATATCGAAGAGCAATTCAACATTCCGGCCTTAGAAAGTGTTTCGTCTGAATTAATTGAGCATTTGTCGAAACAACAGTTCGATGAAGAACTGGTTCGAAATATGAAATCACTTTTTACCACAGCCGATTTTGTAAAATTTGCCAAAGCTCAACCCCTACCCGACGAAAACGATTGGCATTATAAAAATGCGTATGCTTTTGTAGAAAAGACAAAACCTCTCGAATCGAAGAATGAAATTAAAGAAGAAGAGAAAGGAGGTAACCATGAATAATATTAGTTTTGCTCACCCACACTGGTTTATTTTGCTAATTATACCCATGCTAATGATAGTTTGGTATGCTCTTAAAAGAAACAAAACGGTTCCTACACTTATTTTAAGCACAGCCACCATTGTTCATCAACAAAAAAACAACTTGAAAATCATACTGAAGCATATACTTTTTGCCTTACAAATTATTGCCATCCTACTTATTATCGTAGCATTGGCACGTCCTCAATCGTCAAATAACTTACAAGACATAGAAACCGAAGGAATTGATATTGTAATTTCGCTCGATGTTTCGGGAAGTATGCTGGCAAAAGATTTTAAACCCGATCGCCTCGAAGCAAGCAAAGACATTGCAGCAGAATTTATCAACAATCGCCCAAACGATCGTATTGGGTTAGTAATTTTTAGCGCCACAAGCTTTACACAATGCCCTCTTACAACCGACCATGCTGCCCTCATAAATTTATTTAAAGGTGTAAAATACGGATTCCTTGAAGATGGAACCGCCCTTGGTGATGGTCTTTCAACGGCAGTTCTACGCATCAAAGAAAGCAAGGCAAAAAGTAAAGTCATCATTCTTCTTACGGACGGCGTCAATAATTCAGGTTCCATCGACCCGCTTACAGCAGCCGAAATCGCAAAAACTTATGGCATACGTGTTTATACCATTGGAGTCGGAACAATTGGGCAAGCCCCCTATCCTGTTCAAACACCTTTTGGTACTCAATTACAAATGATGAAAGTTGAAATTGACGAACCCGTTTTAAAGCAAATTGCTAATACTACCGGAGGACAATATTTCAGAGCAACCAGCAACGATAAACTAAGGCAGATTTATAAAGAAATTGACCAAATGGAAAAAACCAAAATTCTTGTTCATGAATATAAAAAGAAAAAAGAAGAATTTTATCCTTTATTATTAATAGCTTCTATTATTTTTATAACTATTTCAATATTAAATGTTTCACTGTTAAAAAAATTACCGTAATATGTTTAGGTTAGGACATCCATTTATGTTTTGGGTTATGGTAGTTGTTATACCATTATTAATAGCGTTGTATATCCTTATATATTACATAAACAAAAAGCAACTACAAGGCTTTGCCGACACAAATTTATTAAAAAAAATTATCCCCGACTATTTGTCTCCTCGTAAGCATATTAAATTTGTATTTTTTATTTTAGCCTTGGCATTCTTGCTTTTTGCAGCTTCCGATCCACAAATTGGCAGTAAATTAAGCAAAGTAAAACATAAAGGAGCAGAAGTAATCGTAGCACTTGATGTATCAAATTCAATGCTTGCCGAAGATGTATATCCCAATCGTTTAGAGGCTGCTAAAATGGCATTGGAAAAACTCATCGACCGCTTAGACGAAAACAGAATCGGACTAATCGTTTTTGCCGGCGATGCCTTTGTTCAACTTCCCATAACAAGTGATTATATATCAGCTAAAATGTTTTTATCGTCTATAAATACAGGTATGGTAAGTGTTCAAGGCACCAACATTGCTTCAGCAATAGAGATGGCTTCGAAATCATTTTCATCAAACGAAAAAGAAACCAATAAAGTACTCATCATCATCTCCGATGGTGAAGACCACGAACAAGGTGCAGTTGATATGGCAGCCGAAGCTTCAAAAAAGGGCATCATTATTCATACTATTGGCATGGGTAAACCCGAAGGCTCGCCAATACCTGTTGTCAATAAATTTGGTAAAAAGGACTACAAAACCGACCGGGACGGAAACGTAATTATTACAAAAACCAACGATGCACTGCTCCAACAAATTGCCAGTTCTGCAAATGGGGTTTATGTAAGAGCACAAAACTCCTATACCATCTTAAACGAAATTGCCAGCCGAATAGAAAAACTTTCTACCAAAGAAACCGAAGCAGAAATATATTCCGATTTCGACCATCAGTATCAATATCCACTATGGGTGGCACTCTTCTTTTTTGTACTGGAATTTTTCTTTATCGAACGAAAATCGAACAAAGGTATTTTTCAGTGGTTTAAAAAATTAACTCCGGAAAAAACCATCGCCATATTGCTCGTTTTTATTTCTGTTTCGTCATCGGCACAAAACTATAAAAAAGAATTGCGACAAGGCACAAATCTATATTTGAAAAATAAATATAAAGAATCGGAAGTTTCTTTTAGAAAGGCCTATAAACTCAACCCCAATGAATTTAAAACTCCTTTCAACTTAGGCGATGCACTTTATAAACAAGAAAAATTCGAAGATGCTGAAAAATTATTCAACGATGCTCAAACAAAAACAAAAGATGCAAAAGAACAAGCCAACGCTTATCATAACTTAGGGAACACATATCTAATGCAAAAAAAATTAGATGAAAGCATCGAAGCATATAAGAACGCTTTACGCAGAAACCCAAACGACACACAAACAAAATATAATCTTTCGTATGCTATGCTATTAAAACAACAGCAGCAACAACAACAACAGAATAAAAACCAAAACAATCAAAATCAACAACAACAACAACAACAGCAGCAACAACAGCAAAAACAAGATCAACAGGATAAAAATAAAAACCAACAACAGCAACAACAAAAACAACAAATTTCAAAAGAAGATGCAGAACGCATGTTACAAGCTCTTCAAAATGACGAAAAAAACAGACAAGACAAAAAGAAACAAGAACAACTATTGATGGGTAAACATAAAATTGAAAAAGATTGGTAATATGAAGTACATAATAAACATATTAATATTTCTTATAGTAGCTCACTATACTAAGGCACAAGATGTAAGAATCAGTGCGCAAGCACCCTCTACCGTTGCAACCGGAACCCAATTCCGTTATACTGTAACGGTTAACGCAAAACCATCAAGTTACAAAGGACCCGATTTTAACAATTTTAGTATATTAATGGGTCCCAGCACTTCATCAAGTTCAAGCATCAGCATTGTAAACGGACAAGTAAGCCAGGATGTTTCCTACTCATATTCTTATGTATTAAGCGCTGAAAAAGAAGGCAAATTCACCATTTCACCGGCAGAAGTTATTGTAAATGGGAAAACATATAAATCGAATTCTATTAGTATTGAAGTAGTTAAAGGAAATAACAATGCGTCATACAACAATCCATCTCAACGAGACAATACATCGCAACCCTCAACCGTAAGCAATGACGATGTTTTTATTCGGGTTAATGTAAATAAAAGCTCCGTTTATCAGGGCGAACAACTTATTGCATCGGTATATATCTACACACGACTAAATATTGTTGGCTTTGAAGAAATCAAATTTCCGAACATGAATGGCTTTTGGAGCGAAGACCTCGAAACCCCGAACCAAATCAACATGAAGCAAGAATACATCAACGGTCAATTATATGGCGTTGGGTTGTTGAAAAAAGTTATTTTAAGTCCACAACGTTCCGGAACATTAACCATAGAACCTGTTCAGGCAACGGTCATGGTTCAGCAACGCGTACAAAGCCGTCGGCGCAGCATCTTCGACGATTTTTTTGGAACGGTTGAAAATGTATCTAAAAAATTAGTCAGTCCCAAAATTTCCATCAATGTAAAACCACTTCCCGAAAACAAACCCCAACCTTTCAGCGGAGGTGTCGGTTCTTTCTCGCTCGAATCGCATATCGACAACACATCTCTAAAAATGAACGAAGCATTTAATTACTCGTTAAAATTAAGTGGTAGTGGCAATATTAAACTGGTTGACATACCCAAACCTAATTTCCCCAGCGATTTTGAAGTTTACGACCCAAAAACAACTAATAATTACACTACTAAAGATGGAGTATCATCAGGCTCAAAAACCATGTCGTATATTGTAATACCTCGTCATCACGGCAATTACACCATTCCGGGCTTCGATTTCAATTATTTTGACCTAAAAACAAAAACATACAAAACCATCCATATTGACGATGTCAACATACAGGTTTCACGCGATTCTTCGACCAACGCAACTGCTGTTATCAGCGAATTCGCAAAAAAAGATGTTAGCGTTCTTGGAAGCGATATTCGATATATAAAAGACAATGTAGAACCATTAACTCAGAGCCATCATTTTATATTTGCAACATCGTGGTACAAATGGACCTACCCTGTATCTCTAATTTTGCTTTTCAGTCTGCTTTATTTGCGTCGCGAACAAATTAAACAGCGAGCAAACATTATGGCTATGAAAAACAAAAAAGCCAATAAAGTAGCAAACAAACGCTTAAAAGAAGCCGCCAAACACTTAAAAGCAAATGATGAATCAAAATTTTACGAAGAAGTTACAAAAGCTCTTTGGGGTTATTTGAGCGATAAACTCATGATTCCAATTGCCGAATTTACCCGCGAAACGGCTAATGATAAATTAAAACAGAAAAATATTGATGAACTTTTACTAAATGAATTGAATACTTTGCTCGATACTTGTGAATATGCGCGATATGCACCATCGGCGATCAATGCAACAAAGCAAGAAATATTCGACCAAGCTGCAAAAACTATTCGTTCATTAGAATCACTAATATAAAATGAGGTATGAAAAGAATAATTTTAATAATAGTACTGTTTTCTACGGCATTACATTTCACAAATGCAAACGATTTTAATGTAAAACCTATATTAGATAGCGCCTTCATTGCATATAAAAATGGCAATTATCAAAAATGCATCGACTATTATAAGCAAATCGAAAAACATGGTCTTTCGTCGGCATATATGTATTACAATATGGGTAATGCATATTTTAGATTAAAACAAATAGACAACGCTATACTTTATTACGAACGTGCTTTATTATTAAATCCATCAGATGTTGATATTCTTCACAATCTGCAATACGCCAATACGTTTGTAAGTGATAAAATAAACGAATTACCCGACCCTTTTTATGTTAGTTGGTTTAAATCCATAACCAATTTGTTTTCGACCAATACATGGGCTTGGATTGCTCTTATCAGCTTTATTTTGATTTTAGTATTAACGTATCTAAATTTTTTAACCTCATCGTCATGGGTTTCTAAATCTATTAAAACAACAGCATTCGCATTTGTCTTTATTTTTGTCATCTCCATCGCCGCTGCTTATGCTACTTACCATATTCAATCAGCACATAATAAAGCAATTATATCGTCCGAAGCTGTCGAAGTAAAAAGCTCTCCCGACGAAAACGGGACGCTTCTATTTGTTATACACGAAGGCACAAAAGTTACCATAACCGACGAGTTTGAGGAATGGGCAGAAATCAGACTTCTAGACGGCAATACCGGTTGGGTAAAACAAAATAATTTTGAAAGAATTTAACAGACGATTTTTTAAAATAAAATTATAACCACCTTCTTTTCTTAAACAAGAAGAGCGTAATGCTCACCGACAAAATCATTAAAAAGATGGCAAAAGGATATCCCCATTCCCATTTTATTTCCGGTATAAAATGGAAGTTCATACCATAGATACTAGCTATCAGAGTTGGAGGCATAAATATTACCGTTGCTACCGTAAATATTTTAATTATTTTATTCTGTTCAACATTAATAAGACCAAGCACTGTATTTTGTAAATAATCTAAACGCTGAAAACTAAATGCAGTATAATCTAAGAGTGAGCCAATGTCTTTAAGCATTATTCTTACCTTATTATGCAATTCAACCGGAAACGAATCACTTTTTAAAATGGATGATAAAACGCGTTGCTTATCTACTATATTTTCACGAATAAGCATCGTATCTTCCTGATATTTCGATATTTGAACAAGCAATTCTTCCGAAATCTGATTTTGAATGAGTGTAGATGAAATAGATGCTATTTCTTTTACTATAGATTCTATTAAGTCGGCATCAAGGTCAATTCGAATTTCTAAAATGGTAAGAAAAGTATGAAAAGCATCCGAAATCCGCGTAGTAAACTCCATTCGCTTGTACATTTCTGCAAACGTGCGAAGTTCGGCATTGCGATACGAGACTAAAATGTTATTTTTTATTATAAATGAAACCGGTTCACGATGAAATTCGCTATCGTATGGAATTAAAAAGTGGGAGTTGTTAACAATAAGTTCATTCGTTTCGAAATAACGCGAAGACACCTCAATTTCTTCAATCTCCTGACGTGTTTGCAATGTTATATCACACAATTCCTCAGTTTTAATTCTTTCTTCGTACGAAGGCTGAATAAGATCAATCCACACAATACTATTTTTGGGGATTTGAGTAAGTCCATCGGTGCTTTGGTGCAACAATATTCGATCATTATCTTTATAAAAAATATTTACCATTAACTTTAAAAATTAATTGCACCTATAAAAGAGCGGGAAACGGGATTCGAACCCGCGACCCTTAGCTTGGGAAGCTAATGCTCTGCCAACTGAGCTATTCCCGCATTTTTGAGCCTCTCACGGGACTTGAACCCGCGACCTGCGGTTTACGAAACCGCTGCTCTACCGACTGAGCTAAAGAGGCGTTATGGCATGCAAAAATAATACTTTTTCTTGAATGAAAGAATAGAAAAAAGGTATGAATGTTTTTTTAATGCAACTTTTCACTAATTAGATGCAAAAATTCCGAGCGAGTTGGCTCTTTTAAAAAAGCACCCGAAAAATCGCTGGTCGTTGTAACGCTGTTTTGTTTTTGAATACCACGCATCATCATACATAAATGTTGAGCCTCAATAACAACGCCTACACCCAACGGATTTAATGTATTTTGAATGCATTCTTTGATTTGTGTTGTAAGTCGCTCCTGAACTTGTAAACGGCGTGCAAATGCATCTACAACACGAGCTATTTTGCTTAACCCTGTAATATATCCATTGGGGATATATGCCACATGAGCTTTTCCAAAAAAGGGTATCATGTGATGCTCGCACATTGAATAGATTTCGATGTTTTTAACCACTACCATTTGCTTGTAATCTTCTTTAAACTTTGCCGAATTCAAAATCTCTTCGGGGTTTAAATGGTAGCCATGTGTAAGAAATTGCATCGCTTTGGCCACACGTTCAGGTGTTTTTTCCAATCCCTCGCGTTGCGGGTTTTCGCCCACCAAACCTAATATCCAACGATAATGTTCGGACAAAGCATTGGTTGTTGATTCATTATATAACTCTATTTTTGCAAAACCCTCTTGTTCAGCGGGATCAAAATCTTCAAGATTCATAGTCGTTATTTCATAATTTTAAGCAAAGAAAAGCAATAATTTCATAACTTGAAAAAAATTAAAATTCATTTTTTCTCATTTCCACATTTTCAAATTATGTAAGGGTGCAATGTGAATGTGTGAGCTTCGACTCCGCTCAGCCTGAAGTGCAAGGAGTATTGTTTACATTTATTTACATTTTCAAATTTTTAAATTATTAAACGCACTTGTCTCGGCATTAAGACGAGAATAAACGCCAAGACAAATTTTCTTACTTCTACATTCTGATTTCTGCTTTCTTAATTCATTTTGCATTCCCTACAACAACTCTTATTGCTCCCGGTAACGACTTAAAAACAATCGGAGGATACAATAACATCGGTTCTCCATCAAAATGAGCAAAAAGTTGTTTTTCGTTTGAGTTAATTTCAAAATAGGGTAATGAATAATGTTGAATTCTATACGAACGATGAAAACAATTTAAAACCATCATTAATAGCAACATTGGTAGCTCTAACCATTTAAACGATTTAAGAACAATTAATTCCAACAATCCATCGTTTATTTTTGCATGAGGAGCAACTTTTACATTATTCCCCCACTGATTGGCATTTGCAACGGTTATAAAAAAGGCTTTCGTTTTTATTTGTTGATTTGAACTGGTTATAGTATAATATTTCGATTTATACGAAAAAAACTCCCTAAATACTGTTTTTACATATGTTTTTAGGCCTCGCGAACCTGCATGTGCAAATTTATAAGCGATGTAAGCATCAAATCCTACGCCGGCAGTACAAAAATATATTTCATTGTTCATTTGAGCCGCATCTATACTTTTAGTGGTTCCATTTAAAGCCAATGCTAATGCTTTATATGGATTCATAGGAATTTTTAAATGCCTTGCCAGTCCATTACCCGAACCTAATGGTATTATAAGCAAAGGTTCATTTCGATGCAATAAAGCTCGTGCTATTCTGTTTACCGTCCCATCGCCACCAAAAACCACAACCAAATCATATACGCCACTATTTAACTTTTCTATTACTGCGTTTCCAATATCCATTTCAGCCGTAGCCCAATACAACCAGTCAACCAAAACATTGTCGGACAAAACATCCTGAACCATTTGTTCGGGACTTATTTTTCGCTTTTTACCCGCAATTGGATTAACAACTGCTACTATTCGCTTCACCGCTTTTTTATTGCAAATCTACATGATATTTTAGTACAAACTACATTTGTGGTTAAAATCAAGATAAAATTTCAAAAAAGACTAAAATACTTTACCTTTACAACGAAAAAGAACACATGATTAACTTTTTAAAATATTGTTGCTGTTGTACTTTTTTATTGTTTTATTATTCATCAAGCTGTCAAACGTCTATCAATATGAATATCAGAAAGTCTATCTTTTCGGGAAGATTTTATGAAGAAAATCCTGTATCGCTTAAAAACGAATTAGAGCTGTATCTTTCTAAATCAAAAAGCATTTCACAAAAATTTCCCTTGGCAATTATTTCGCCTCATGCGGGTTATATTTTTAGCGGTCAGACTTCTGCCGATGCTTTTAAACAAATAAATAAAGACGCTAAATACGAACATATTTTTATAATAGCCCCAAGCCACCATGCATTAGAAAAAGGAGCTGCGGTATATAATTCCGGCGATTTCGAAACTCCTTTGGGTATAGTAAAAGTAGATCATGAATTTTGTAGTGATTTATTACAAAAATATCCTGCATTATTTCATACAAATGACCCCGCACATGAAAAAGAACATTCTATTGAAGTACAATTACCCTTTCTACAAGTATGTTTAAAAAATGATTTTAATATTGTTCCCATTCTAATTACTACCGATCAGCTTTCTG
>DAOOWN010000070.1:14459-15637 GCA_035371305.1 Bacteroidales bacterium | reverse complement strand
TACCGATTCCGGTGTTGTTGATTAGTTTTTTTGTATAAATGCTTTCTTCATTATAGAAATTATAAAGGTTAATTAGCCAATAAGTTCAACGCTTGGGATTGATATATCTACAATAGTAGAAATTATAAAGGTTAATTAGCCTGCAAAACAGATGATCGCATGCAGACAATCTACAATAGTAGAAATTATAAAGGTTAATTAGCCATTCTCAATTAATACAAGCGACTTAACTTATCTACAATAGTAGAAATTATAAAGGTTAATTAGCCTATAATTACTATATTAACGATGTGAATGTATCTACAATAGTAGAAATTATAAAGGTTAATTAGCCATACTCCTTTTCTATCTTTTGCGTTGCATCTACAATAGTAGAAATTATAAAGGTTAATTAGCCAATTCTCCATCTTGAAGTAACACAAGCCTATCTACAATAGTAGAAATTATAAAGGTTAATTAGCCTCTACCTTTAAGAGGTATGGTACAAAAATAGCTGTTTTATTGCAATTATGCAATAGCATTAAAAGTATTAATTTACCCCACCTGTTTAACGAACAATATTTCAAAGAACTTATATTTAAGTATTTATAACTATTCAAAAAAAAATATAGACCCACCCTTGTCAGGTAAAAAAGAGTAAATCCTGATCCCTGTGAATAGCATTTCCATATTTTATAGCTTTATGCTCATCGGTTTCTGTGTTTTCTAAGCAAAGCTTTTTTTAATAAGTTTTGCTTAGAAATATATTGCTTCTATTCATCAAAAGAAAATTTTTTAATAATTTCAAAATCAATTTTTTGTTCATGGCAAAACTCAAAATTTCCCTTATTTTCAAACCATTTAATAACTGTCGGATGATATTGTATAGTTGGATTATTACTTATAATATCTTTATAACTACTCCATTTATATGTTTTGAAATTATTCACAAATCCATGTAATTGTGGATTCGTATGAATGTATATGACCAGATTTTTTAAGTATTCGTCGGAAGTTATCTCAATTCTTTTGAATGGATTTTCGAACAAGCTTCCATGACGGTTTTGTTGCAGATTTATTGCTTTGGAGTAACTGGTAAATAGCCTGTGAAATGCGTTTGACGGGCTTGAGCTTAAAAGCTTTGCATCTTCAAGATGCAAAGCTTTTTTATTGGTGGTATCATCTTCAAGATGCAAAGC